>CAJOFK010000011.1 GCA_905234015.1 uncultured Ruminococcus sp. | reverse complement strand
GTATACGGTACCGAAACTGCCGAGAGCATAAATAATTATATTTTTTCCAAGGCTGAGGAAAACGGCTTTGAGTGTGAAATCTTTCAGTCAAATCACGAGGGTGATTTAATTGATAAAATCCATTCTGCAATCGGTGAGTTTGACGGCGTAATTATTAACGCGGGAGCTTTTACTCATTACAGCTATGCGCTCAGGGACGCTATATCCTGCTTAAGTATTCCGTTTATTGAGGTTCATATGTCTAATATCCACGCGAGGGAACAGTTCAGACACACCTCGGTTATCGCTCCCGTATGCAAGGGACAGATCGCAGGATTCGGAAAAACAAGCTATACTCTCGCAATTAACGCGCTAAAGGAAATGATTTAATTGTCGGTATTCAGTAAAAGAATAAACTCTTTAAGAAATATAATAAAAGATAAAACCGAGGCGCTTTATATAACCAATGAAAAAAACATTTATTATTTTACCGGTATCTCAAAATCCGAGGGAGTTGTAATAATCACTCAGGATACTTCATATCTGCTCGTTGATTTCAGGTATATTGAGTATGCGAATAATAAGTGTTCAAGCTGTGAGGTTGTTGAAGCAAAGTCTTTTAACGACGACGCTTTGCGGATTTTTAAAACTCACGGTATTAAATCGGTTTATCTTGAATCGGATAATATTACGGTCGGAAGATATAACAAGCTGCTTTTAAAATTCAATGCCGAGGGTATCTCGCTTATTACGGATGAAACGCTCAGTAAAACTGTTTCTAACCTCAGGCTTATTAAAAGCGAGGAGGAAATAGCCTTTATCAACGAGGCTCAGAAAATTACCGAAAAAGCGTATAAAGAGGTACTTAACCATATTAAGCCGGGCGTAAGCGAACGGAAAATTTCCGTAGAGCTTGAGTATTTGATGAAGAAATACGGCGCCGAGGATATAAGCTTCGATTTAATTACTATTACCGGAGCTAAAACTTCGCTTCCTCACGGAGTACCGGGAGATGATATTATATCCTCCGGAGATTTCTTTACGCTTGATATCGGCTCGGTATATAAGGGCTATCACAGCGATATGACGAGAACCGTCGCAGTTAAGCATTGCGACGATTATAAGAGAAAGATTTATGATATTGTTCTTGAGGCTCAGGCTGAGGCGCTTAAAAAAGTAAAAGCCGGGGTAAAAGCCTCTGCCGTAGATAAAACCGCTCGCGATATAATTAACGCTGCCGGATATAAAAAGAATTTCGGTCATTCAACCGGTCACGGGGTAGGGCTTGATATTCACGAATTACCGTTTGTAAGCCCTAAAAGCGAGACGGTTTTATCCGAAAATATGGTTATTACCGTAGAGCCCGGAATATACCTCGAAAACGAGTTCGGAGTACGAATAGAGGATATGGTTTTAGTAAGAGAAAACGGTTGTAAAAATTTCGCGACATTAAGCAAGGAACTAATTATCGTATAACACTTGCATTTTATCTCGATTTTATGTATAATTAATAAAATGATAATTTTAAATAATTTCAGGAGGTATGATTATGATTTCTGCAGGTGATTTCAGAAACGGCGTTACATTTGAGATGGATGGACAGGTTGTTTCTATTATTGAATTCCAGCATGTTAAGCCCGGTAAGGGCGCCGCGTTCGTAAGAACAAAAATCAGAAACGTTATCACAGGCTCTGTTGTTGAAAAAACTTTCAACCCTAACGACAAGTATCCGAAGGCTTTCGTTGACCGTAAGGATATGGAGTACAGCTATAACGACGGCGAGCTCTATTACTTTATGGATACGGAAACCTGGGAGCAGCTTCCGATTAACGCTTCCGTTTTAGGCGATAACTTTAAGTTTGTTAAGGAGAATATGATTTGTAAGATTCTCTCTTATAAGGGAAACGTATTTGGTGTTGAACCGCCTAACTTCGTAGAGCTTGAGGTTACTAAGACTGACCCCGGTTTCGCAGGAAACACAGCTACCAACGCTACCAAACCCGCTACAGTAGAGACAGGCGCCGAGGTTAAGGTTCCTCTCTTTATTAACGAGGGCGAGGTTATCCAGATCGATACCCGTACAGGCGAGTATCTCGGAAGAGCGTAAGGTGGAGCTATGTCAGTAAAAGATTATATGAGTATCGGCGAAAGAGCCTCTTACTTAAAGGGCTTATCCGAGGGCTTAAACCTTGATACATCTAAGCCCGAGGGAAAGCTTATCGAGGCTATGCTTGATTTGATTTATGATATGGCTGATGATATCTCCTTGCTTGAGGAGGACGTTCAGTTCTTAACGGAGCAGAATGAGGAAATTCTCGAAATTCTTGACGAGATGGTTGAATATGATGACGTATATGACGATTTTGACGAGGAGAATCCCGAGTACGAGGTTAAATGTCCCGAGTGCGGCGCTGAGATAGTTGTCGACGAGGATACTTTAATCGACGGCGAGATGTGCTGCCCTAAATGCGGCGGCGAGCTTGAGTTTGATTTTTCCGAATTATTCGCTGATGAGTTTTGCGACGGCGACTGCGACGAATGCGACGTAGACAATTGTAATATTTCAGAAGTATAATTGTAACAGATTAACACCTCTCGTATAGAATGACGAGGGGTGTTTTTTGCTTTATAAAAATAAAATCTCAAGAATACATAAAAAGCTGAGAAAAACTATTGCTTTGGTATTAGCCTTTTTGCTTTTAATTACGATTTTATTTGAGGCTCAGGCGGTACCTTTTACGAAAAAATGTATTTTAAAGCAGTCTAAATCAGTCTCATCAAAAATAATAGGGAAGTGCGTTACGAAAGTAATTGATGATTATAATATTAAATATGATGATTTAGCGGTTATTAAATACTCGGACTCGGGTAATGTTGAGGCAATTTCAATAAATTCAGTTGCCGTCAATAAAATAAAATCGGGGGTAAGCGAGCTTGTTCAAAGGGAGCTTGATAAGAATAAGCAGTATACTTTTTCGCTTCCGCTCGGAGCGTTTACCGATATTACGCTTTTAAGCACGCTTGGACCGGAGGTGAATATAAATTTTAATCTTACCGGTTCCGTTAACTGCAAGCTGAAAAGCAGCTTCAAAAGCGGAGGAGTAAATCAGACTGTTCATCATATCAGCCTTACGGTAAAAACCAGGTTGATTTCACTAAGCCCCGAGTACGGCGACGAGGTTGTTTTTAAAACCGATTATGAGATTGCTCAGACCGTAATTGTGGGTTCAATACCCTCAACATACGCAGATATTGTGAGATGAAAATAAATAAACACAAAATATAGAAATTTTTTAGCACAAAATCTATTGTATTATGGTAGATTTTGTGCTATAATTCTATGGATAGTGGATTAGATTGGGGCAATTTGTCTTGATAGAAAAATACGGTACATTATATAACTTTAATGATACTCAAAGCGAGTACCTTAATCTTATATATGAAATAATGGAAACCCGTAAGCGCGGGGACAAGCCTGTAGCTTATATTCATACCTACGGCTGTCAGCAGAATGTCGCTGACGGAGAGCTTATTAAAGGTATGCTTTCAAAGGCGGGATTTGAGTTTGAGGACGAGCCCGATAACGCTGATTTTATCCTTTTTAATACCTGCGCCGTGCGTGAGCACGCCGAGGACAGGATTTTCGGTAATGTCGGAGCGCTTAAGAACTTAAAGCGTAAATATCCCGATACTTTGATAGCTTTATGCGGCTGTATGATGGAGCAAAAGCATATTGCCGACAGGATGTATAAGAGCTTCCCGTATGTAGGGCTTGTATTCGGAACTCACGCGCTTCATCTTTTCCCTGAGCTTTTATACAAAGCTCTTTCAAGCGGAAAGAGAGTATATTTAAGAGATAACGACGACAGCCTTATCCATGAGGGTATTCCGGTTAAGCGTGACGGCAGCTTTAAGGGCTGGCTCCCGATTATGTACGGCTGCAACAATTTCTGCACATACTGCATCGTGCCTTATGTAAGAGGCAGAGAGCGAAGCCGTAAAAAGGATATAATCTTAAACGAGGCTCGTGAAATGATAGGTAAGGGCTATAAAGATATAACCCTCCTCGGTCAGAACGTAAACTCTTACGGTAAGAATTTAAAGGACGGCGTAAGCTTCTCTCAGCTTATTTCCGAGATAGACAGTATCGAGGGTGATTATTGGCTCAGGTTTATGACGTCACATCCGAAGGATTGTACTAAGGAGCTTATAGATACTATAGCTTCCTCAAAGCACATAAGCAAGCACCTGCACCTTCCGTTCCAGTCGGGTTCAACCAGAATACTAAAGCTTATGAACCGTCATTATGATAGGAAAAAATATCTCGAAATCGTCAATTACGCTAAGGAGAGAATCCCCGATGTTTCGCTAACGAGCGACGTTATAGTCGGTTTCCCGGGAGAAACCTACGAGGACTTTAAGGAAACCTTATCGCTTATAAGAGAGGTTGAGTTTACCTCGCTGTTTACGTTTATTTACTCTCCGAGAGTCGGAACTCCCGCTGCTGAAATGGACGACCCGATTTCCGCCGAGGAAAAGTCAAAATGGTTCAGAGAGCTTCTCGACGTTCAGGAGGAGATTGCCTCAAAGCGCTGCAGGGCTATGGTAGGAACAACGCAGAGGGTTCTTGTAGAGTCCGAAAAGGGTAAGGACGGTATACTTAACTGCCGTACCTCGGGAAATATAATTGTTGAAGCAAAGGCTTCTCCGCAGTTAATCGGAACCTTTCAGGATGTTGAGGTTACCGATGCGGGAAATTGGATATTAAAAGGTAAAATAAAGGAGTAATTATGGACTTAATTGAAAAGACAAGAGAGCTCGGTAAGCTTATTCAGCAGGAGGAATCTTATATAAAGATGAAAGATGCCGAAAAGAACGCTGACGCCGATGCTGAGCTTCAGGAGCTTATTAAGGAGTTTAATCTTAAAAGACTTAATCTCAACGTTGAAACTCAGAAGGTTGATAAGGACGGCGAAAAAATCGCTAAATATACTAAGGAAATGCAGAGCGTTTACGCCGATATTATGGCTAACGAGAATATGAAAGCTTATAACGAAGCTAAGCAGGAGTTTGATACAATTTCCGGACGGGTTATGACTATATTGCAGAACTCAATCGCCGGAGATGATCCCGAAACAACGGATGTATCAAGCTCATGTACAGGAAGCTGCTCAACCTGCGGCGGCTGTGGCTGAGTTAATACTATAAATTATGAAAGGAGTGAGTAAAAGTGGAAAAACTGTCGCCGATGATGCAGCAGTATTTAAAAATTAAAGATGAAAATAAAGACTGTATCCTCTTTTTCAGACTGGGCGATTTTTATGAGATGTTTTTCGAGGACGCTAAGCTTGCGTCAAAAGAACTTGAACTCACTCTGACCGGGAGAGATTGCGGCCTTAAAGAGAGAGCACCGATGTGCGGCGTGCCTTATCACAGCTGCGATAGCTATATCGCAAGGCTGGTTCAAAAGGGATATAAGGTTGCTATCTGTGAGCAGATGGAGGATCCTTCTAAGGCTAAATCAATCGTTCAAAGAGATATCGTACGCGTTGTAACTCCCGGAACGGTTATCGAGAGCAGTATGCTTGATGAAAGCCGTAATAACTATATCTGCTGTATATATGCTGAGAAGAAGAATATTGCGATGTGCTTCTGCGATATTTCTACAGGAGAATTATACGCTACGGGCTTTACAGGCAAGGATTTTATCGAGAAGATAAAAAGCCAGCTTTCCGGCTACAATCCCCGCGAAATTCTTATCGGCGGAGATGTTGTAGAGTATAAGGAACTTTCTCCTTTTATTAAGGATAAGCTTTCCACATCGGTAGAAATGCTGCCCGATGAAAGCTTTGCGTATATGATTTGCGAGGATACGGTTAAAAATCAGTTCTCCGCTGATTTTGAGCTAGTTCGGGATAATAAGCTGATTATCTGCGCTCTCGGCGCGCTTATTACATATCTTAAAAATACTCAGAAAAACGGACTTGAGAGAATTAATCATATCAATCTCTTTTCTGAAAATCAGTTTATGAAGTTGGATTTCAATACTCAGAGAAATCTCGAGCTTACTCAGACTATGCTCGCTAAGGAAAAGCGAGGCTCGCTTTTATGGGTGCTTGATAAGACCAAAACCTCTATGGGTAAGCGCCTGCTAAGAAATTGGATTGAAAAACCGCTTTTAAACGTAACTAAGATAATCAACCGTCAGAGTGCCGTCGAGGAGCTTGTTAACGAAACTGTTTTGCGGCTTGATTTAACCGCGGCGCTTGTAGGCATTTTCGATATCGAAAGACTTATGACTAATATAGTCTACGGTTCCGCTAAGGGCAGGGAGCTCCGCTCCCTTGCTTCTGCTATCGAGAGAATGCCTCAGATTAAAGAGCTGCTTAAAGACTGTAAGTCAAGTATGCTTAAGCAGATATATAATAATCTCGATACTCTCGAGGATATTTATAAGCTGATTGACGACGCTATAGTTGAGGAACCTCCGTTTTCCGTTAAAGAGGGCGGAATAATTAAGCCCGGATATAACGAGGAACTTGATAAAGTGTCCGAGGATATGAACAACTCGACCGGAATTCTCTCTAAAATTGAGGAGGAGCAGCGCGAGCTGACTAAGATTCCGAAGCTTAGAGTCGGTTATAACCGCGTATTCGGTTACTATATTGAGGTTACCAATTCCTATAAGGATTTGGTACCGGAAACTTATATAAGAAAGCAGACCTTAACAAACTGCGAACGATATATTACGCAGGAATTAAAGGGTATTGAGGGAAGAATACTCGGCGCAAAGGATAAGGCGTATGCGCTTGAATACAGACTTTTTGACGATATAAGAAAGAATGTCGCTTCTCAGCTTGAGCGTATTCAGAAAACTGCCGGAGCGATTGCTTCGCTCGACGTACTCGTTTCGCTCGCTAACGTTGCGTCTGATAACAGATACGTCCGTCCCGACGTAAATCTTAAGGATAATATTATTCTTAAGGACAGCCGCCATCCTGTTGTTGAGTTGTTGTTAAAGGGAGCTCCGTTTGTGCCGAATGACGTTTTTCTCAACTGCTCAGCTAACAGGGTAGCGATAATAACCGGTCCGAATATGGCGGGTAAATCAACCTATATGCGCCAGGTAGCGCTTATTGTGCTTATGGCTCAAATCGGCAGCTTCGTGCCGGCGTCTTCGGCTGAAATCGGAATTGTTGACAGTATATTCACCCGTGTTGGCGCATCTGATGATTTAGCCTCGGGACAGTCAACATTTATGGTTGAAATGAGCGAGGTTGCTAATATTGTAACTAACGCTACCTCAAAATCTCTGCTTATACTTGATGAAATCGGCAGGGGTACCTCGACCTTTGACGGTATGAGTATCGCGAGGGCGGTGCTTGAATATGTCGCCGATAAGAAAAAGCTAGGCGCAAAGGCGCTTTTCGCTACTCACTATCACGAGCTTACCGTGCTTGAGGAGAGCATTGAGGGCGTTAATAACTTCAATATCGCCGTTAAAAAGAAAGGCGACGATATTACCTTCCTGAGGAGAATTGTCCCCGGAGGAGCTGACGACAGCTACGGAATAGAGGTTGCCAAGCTTGCCGGAATTCCCGATTATATTACAAACCGGGCTAAGGAAATCCTTGCTGATTTAGAAAGCGGAAATAACTCTGATTCAGTTAAGAGTAAGCCTAAAAAATCCGCTCAGGATATAGAACAGCTGAGCCTGCTTCCGAGCATAGACTCAGCAGTAAGTGAAAAACTAAACAGTATAGATTTAAATACCCTCACTCCGATTGAGGCTATGAATCTTCTTTATGAATTAAAAAATATGATTTAGGCGGTGAAAAATAAATGGGTGTCATTAACGTACTGGATAAACACGTTGCCGAGCTGATAGCCGCGGGCGAGGTTGTTGAAAGACCTGCCTCTGCTGTTAAGGAGCTTATTGAAAATTCAATAGATGCCGGTGCTTGTAATATTACCGTGGAAATCCAGAACGGCGGCATTACATTTATGAGAGTAACCGATGACGGCTGTGGAATTATGAGAGACGATATAAAGCTCGCGTTTTTACCGCACGCTACGAGTAAGATTAAGCTCGAAAACGACCTCGACAGTATCTCAACCCTCGGATTCAGGGGAGAGGCGCTTTCGTCGATTTCCTCAGTTTCAAGACTTCAGCTTTTAACAAGAAACATTAACGAGGATATCGGTTCATCCTATGAGATTGACGGCGGCGAGGAAATTTCCTTTGAGGACGCCGGATGTCCCGTGGGTACAACAATAATCGTAAGGGATTTGTTTTATAACATTCCTGCGCGAATGAAGTTTCTTAAAAAAGACAGGGCTGAGGGCAACGCAGTCGCTAATGTTGTTGATAAAGTCGCTTTATCTCATCCCGAGATTGCTTTTACCTTTATTCGTGACGGAAAGCGTGTGCTTAATACCTCCGGCGACGGTAAGCTGAAATCGGCGATTTATTCCGTTTTCGGAAGAGATTTTGCAAGCGGACTTATTCCCGTTGATTATGAGCTTAACGGTATTAAGGTTCAGGGATATATCTCAAAGCCGGTTAACGCACGCCCCAACCGCGGTATGCAGAACTTCTTTATAAACGGACGTTATGTTAAGTCGATGACTGCTATGGCGGCTATTGAGGAAGCGTGTAAGGGCAGCGTAATGGTGGGAAAGTTCCCTGCCTGCGTATTACATATAACTGTTCCTTTTGAGGCGATTGACGTTAACGTGCATCCATCAAAAATTGAGGTAAGGTTTATTAACGAGCGTTCCGTTTTTGACGCGGTTTATCATTCGGTAAAAACCTCTCTTCAGAATAACGATGAGCGTAAGAATATTACCTTTAATAACGTAAGGCGTGACGACGCGTTCTTTGATATCAAGAAGCAGACTCCGTTCGTTGCAGCTCCTGCCGTTTTTAATAAGGAAACTAAAAAGAAAAATGAAGATCCTATCTCACAGCTTGAACAGATTATTAAAACCGTTCAGCCCTCCGATAGCTTAAAAGCGAGCGTTTGTGACGTTGAGTCGCCGCTTGATATCTATTCAAAGCAGGCGGTTAAGCGTGAGGGAAAAATTGAAAAGGTTATTGAGAAAGCGGTTGAGAGTAAGAAGGAGCCTGTTGATACAGTAATTGTATCTGAAAGTAAACCTGTAACCGCTGATATTCCCGATGAGGAGCTTATAAAGCCTCTTGAAAAACCTCCCGTTGAAGAACCTGAGGTTCAGGAGATTAAGCCTCTTTATGAAGAGCCGAAGAATAAGCTTACGTTTATCGGCGAGGCGTTCAGAACCTTCATCTTTGTTGAAAAGAACGATAAGGAGATTGTAGTTATCGATAAGCACGCCGCTCACGAGCGTATGATATACGAAAAGCTTAAAAAGGAGCGCGGAGCGGGATTTTCACAGCTTTTGCTTCAGCCTGCTACGGTAACTCTTAATAAAAATGATTACGAGGCAGCAATCGCAAATCTTGATATGTTTAAGGAATGTGCTTTTGATGTTGAGGATTTCGGCAGCGGAACTCTTATAGTAAGAGCTGCTCCTCAGTATCTTGAGCTTGACGATATTGAATCGTCGGTAATCGAGATGGCGGGATATATCGCTAAGAATAAAATAGATATCCGAAGCGAAAAGATGGACTGGATTTACCACAACGTTGCCTGCCGGGCGGCGATAAAAGGCGGTAATATCAGCACTAAGGAAGAGCTTATGGATATCGCTAATAAAATTGACGAGGATCCTACGCTTCGTTATTGTCCGCACGGACGTCCCGTGTGCATTGTTATGAGTAAGTACGAGCTTGAAAAACAGTTCGGAAGAATAGTGTAGCTTATGAAAACGAAATTATTGGTTATAGTCGGTCCTACGGCTTCCGGAAAAACCGGGCTTTCAATCGAAATAGCTAAAGCATATGACGGCGAGATTATTTCCGCCGACAGTATGCAGATTTACCGCGGTATGAATATCGCTACCGCTAAGCCCTCCGCTGATGAAATGCAGGGCGTTAAGCATCATCTGATTGATTTTCTCGATACCGATGAAGTATATTCCGTCGGCAAATTTGTTGAAGACGCTCAGGCTGTTATCAGGGATATATCAGGCAGGGGAAAGCTGCCGATTGTTTGCGGCGGCACCGGACTTTATATCGACTCCCTTATAAACGGCATTTCGTTTATGGAAAACAGCTCCGACTCGCACCTTCGCGCCGAGCTTACAGAGCTTGCCGAAAAAAATGGCGTTGAATATCTGCTCAGGATGCTTCTTGAATTTGACCCGTATTCATATATGCGCCTTTACGAAGAAAAGAACGTAAAGCGTATTGTGCGCGCTATCGAGTTTTATAAAACGACGGGAAAGACTATTACCGAGCAGAACGAAAACAGCAGAAGTGATGAACCGCAGTATGATTACGTTATAATCGGGCTTACCGCCAAGGACAGAAGCTATATTTATGATAGAATAAACAAGCGTGTTGATATGATGGTTGAAAACGGCCTTGTTGAAGAAGCGAGGGAGGTTTTGAACTCTCAGTTAAGCGATACTTCCTCAAAAGCTATCGGTTATAAGCAGTTAATTCCGTATTTTAACGGCGAGGCTTCGCTTGAGGAATGTATTGATAAGTTAAAAACTGAAACCCGTCACTACGCAAAGCGCCAGCTGACTTGGTTCAGGCGTAACGAAAGTATTATATGGATAAATATTGACGAGTATAAAACTAAAGAAGAACAATTAGATTTGGTAAGGGATATTTTAAAAAATCGAGGATTTTAGATGGATAAATTATTATTTAAAAGAATTATAATCGGACTGCTGTCTGTTTTTATTATCGCTTATATTATTTATCTTATTTTAAGCGCTAACTTTGTTAACGCTGTTCAGACCGAGGAAGCGACATCTCAGACGGTTTCCAATGTTATTCAGGCAAAAACCTTTATTATCAGGGAAGAGTCTTATGTTAAGAATTATAATAACGGTGTACTGTCATATAACGTTGATGACGGAGATGACGTCAACAGCGGCCAGACTATTGCCGATATTTACAGGAATGAAAACGACGCCGTTTCCCGTAAGCGTATTTCTAATATAAATAAACAGATTAAGACCTTAAAAACGCTCTCAAAATCCTACTATAAAGACAGCGTCGGTCTTGATACACTTAATACTCAAATAAGTAATAATATTATTTCAATCTCGGAAAACGTAAATAACGGTAAACTTATAGACGCCGGTAGCGCGTGCGAGGATTTGTTGTTCTCGATTTGCGGCCGTCAGATTACTACCGGAAGCGTAAGAACCTTTAACAGCAAGATTAACGAGCTAAGAAAAGAAAGGCAGAAAATTAAAAATAACTGCTCCGGAAGAATAGGAACTCTTTCTTCTTCAAAGGCAGGTTACTTTATTTCATCCTGCGACGGATACGAAAAAACCGTTAAGCTAAAAAATCTTAAGGACTTAACTCCGAAGAAGTTTGATAATATAAAAAAGAAAAAGGTTCCTAAAAGCGCTGTAGGTAAGGTTGTTACCAACCCGAACTGGTATATTGCGTGCAAGGTGTCTGCGGATGACGCTGTAATGCTTACTAAAATTCAGAACAGCGGTGAATCGGTTTATGTATCTATGCCGTCAATTATGTCCGAGAAAATCCCGAGCACGATTTATTCAATTAATCAGAAAAGCCGCAAGCACAACGGTGTAATGATATTATCGTGTAATTATATGAATAAATATATCGCTAACGCGAGAAACGAAAATACCGATATTACAACCGTTTCCTATACGGGACTTAAGGTTTCGAAAAGAGCTATCCACGAGGATTGCGTTAAGAAAACCGTAAAGGATAAAAGCGGTAAAAAGATATCAAAAAAGAAAAAGGTTCAGGGCGTATACGTTCTTCACGGTTCGGAGCTTATCTTTAAGGAGATTGTAATCCTTTACTCCGCAAGCGATTATGTGCTCTGCGACCCGATGCCGGAGGAAGGAGTCCTTTTCAGCGACGAAACTCTCCAGCTCTACGACCAGGTTGTTGTGAAAGGAGATAATCTGTACGATGGAAAGGTTATTCACTGATATTGAATACAACTATAAAACGATCGAGGAAAGAATTTCCGAGGCGGCGTTAAAATCCGGAAGGAAAAGAGAGGATATTACTTTTCTTGCCGCTACTAAAACCGTTGATGCCGAGGCGATAAACTACGCAATCTCTCTCGGACTTAAGTACATAGGCGAGAACAGGGTTCAGGAAATGCTTTCAAAGTACGATAAGTACGATTTAAAAAACGCTTCCTTACAGTTTATCGGACATTTACAGTCAAATAAGGTAAGGCAGATTGTTGATAAGGTGGATTTAATCCAATCGGTTGACTCGGTAAAGCTTGCTAAAGAGGTATCGCGTCAATCCGAAAAGCGCGGTATTAACTCCGATATTTTAGTTGAGGTCAATATCGGTCACGAAGAAAGCAAAAGCGGAATAGATTCGGATGCTTTAGTTGAATTGCTTGACGAAATTAAGGATTTCCCCAATATTTCTGTAAAAGGTTTGATGTGTATACCGCCGATTTGTGATACTCCACAAAAAATTTGTAAATTTTTCGATAAAATGAACAATATATTTATTGACATATCGGCCAAAAACATAGATAATATATCTATGGATATTCTTTCAATGGGAATGTCTGCCGATTATTATGAGGCAATTTTATCCGGCGCCAATATGGTACGAGTAGGTTCGTCACTTTTCGGCGCTCGTGATTATCAAGTATAAATAAACTAGGAGGATTTAAAGAAATGGCTGGTTTTGTAGATAAGTTTAAACGTATGTGGGATGCTCCCGAGGAAGAGTATGATAACGGTTACGACGAGTACGCGTATACCGATGCCGAAGAGGACGATTATGATGAAGTTCCTTCCTATGCTGAATCCCGCAGCAGAAACAAGGTAGTTAATATCAGTGCGACTGCTAAGCTTCAGGTAGCTCTGTTTAAGCCCGAGAGATTCGGTGAGGAGACCAGAACAATAGCTGATGAGCTTATTAAGACTCATACCGTTGTACTTAACCTTGAGGAAACTAATAAGGATATGTCAAGAAGAATTATTGACTTCTTAAGCGGCGTTGCTTACGCTAACCGCGGTAAGATTAAGAGAGTCGCTTCAAGCACATTCATTATTATTCCTAATAACGTAGACCTTACAGGCGACGACCTTCTCGACGAATTAGAGAGCAGTGGCGTTTACTTCTGATAGTGACGCTAAGGAACTGTTAAAACGCGTTGAAGATTTAGCCGATTTATCATTCACCCGTAAAAAGCCTGTCTTTCTCGGCTTTTTAAATGAACGGGAGCAATACATAATTTCTAAAGCCTTTCCTTGCTACGGTTCTGAGATTTCTTTTTTTGGAGGGTATGAAGGAGCTAAAAGACAATTTTTATGCTTTTCCGAGTCAGAGATTTCTGAGGAGGATTATCCTATCGGTAAGATATTTTTTAAGTATCGTAAAACGGATAAGCTTACGCACCGTGACTTTTTAGGCGCGCTTATGAATCTCGGTATTGAAAGAAGTTGTATAGGGGATATTGTCGTAAACGAGGGCTTAACCTTATGTTTTGTAAAGGATGATATTAAGGCTTATATCGAGTCGCAGATTTCAAAAATCGGGCGGACAGGCGTTAAAACAGTTGACGAGAAGGATTGTAAAATTGATTTCAGCGATGATATCGAGTCTGTAACGCTTATAGTAAGCTCAATGCGGCTTGATGTTATTGTTGCGGCTATTACCAAGCTTTCAAGAGAAAAAACCGCTGACTTTATACTTTCGGGTAAAGCGTTTGTAAACTACGAGGAGATAAAGAACGTCAGCAGTATTTTGAAACCGGAAGATATTTTGACTATCCGCGGCTTCGGAAAGTATGTTGTTAAAGAACAGCTTGGTACTACCAAAAAGGGCAGATTGAAAATAATTATTGAACATTATAGATAGGAGTGTAAACTATGTTAACTATTGACGAGATTAAGGATATTTCATTCAGAAGGGGCAGAGGCTATCGCGGAGAAGATGTAGATGCATTTATCGACGAGGTTATTGTAACTTTTGAGCAGATGAAGAAGGAAAAGTCCGACTTAATCAGAAAGATGGATATTTTAGCTACAAGAGTAGAGCAGTACAGAGCCGACGAGGAAACTGTACGAAACGCGCTTCTCTCATCTCAGAGAGTTGCCGACGCTTCCATCAAAGAGGCTCAGGCTAAGGCTGCTCAGATTATTTCCGACGCTGAGACTAAGGCTCAGGCTACTCTTAAGGAGTCTAATGCCGTTTCCGCTAAGCAGAAGGAAGTTTATCTTAAGCTTAAGAGCGATTCCGCTGAGCTCAGAAAAGAGCTTGAGGAGCTTTATAACAAGCACCTTAAGACTATTACAGACCTTCCGACCGACGCTGTCGTTTTAAGAAAGCAGGAAGAGCTTGATAAGAAATATCCCACAGCTCCTATTGAGGATGAGGTTGAGGATGTTCAGGAGATCGTTGAAGAGCCCGTTGAATCAGCTGCTTTTGAGTCTGCTTTTGAGACTGAGACCGCTGAAGATCAGGATGTTGAATTTGTAAGTAAGGTAAGCGAGGACCGCTTTGAGGACTTAAAATTCGGCGACAATTTTGATGTAGACGATAAATAATTAATTTGGAGAGTAGATAAAATGTCTCAGGATTATAATAAGACATTAAATCTTCCTAAAACCGAATTTCCTATGCGTGCAGGCTTACCTAAGAGTGAGCCTGTTACCTTGAAGAAATGGGAAGATAACAATGTTTACGAAAAATTAATGGAACATAATGAGGGTAAACCGCTTTATGTCTTACATGACGGTCCTCCGTATGCCAACGGTGATATTCACCTCGGCCACGCGCTCAATAAGATTTTAAAGGATTTTATTGTGCGTCATAAGAATATGGCAGGATTCAAGTCACCTTTCGTTCCCGGTTGGGATACTCACGGACTTCCTACCGAGCTTAAGGCAAGACAGAAAGCCGGAATCGGCAGCTCCGCCGATATATCCGTTCTTGAGCTGCGCAAGCTTTGCGAGGAATTTGTAACCGGATATATTAACGACCAGCGCGAGCAGTTTAAGCGCCTCGGAGCAATCGGCGAGTGGGATAACCCTTACGTTACCTTAAAGCATGAATTTGAAGCCGAGCAGATTAAGGTTTTTGCCGAGATGGCGACTAAGGGCTATATATATAAGGGTTTAAAGCCGGTTTATTGGTGCCCCGAGTGTAAAACCGCGCTTGCCGAGGCTGAGATTGAATATGCTGAAGATCCCTGTCATTCTATCTACGTTAAATTTAAGGTATGTGATGATTTAGGTAAGTTTGAGGCGATGGGAATTGATCCCTCAAAGGTAAGCTTCGTTATCTGGACTACTACAACCTGGACCTTGCCCGCGAACGTTGCTATCTGCGTAGGTCCGAGATTTGAGTATTCAATTGTTAAGCATAATGACGAATATTATGTTTTAGCTACTGATTTGGTTAAGGATACAATGGAAGCGGCTGAAATCTCCGATTATGAGATTGTTTCCTCTATCAAGGGCAGCGAGCTCGAGTATATGAAGACTGCTCATCCCTTCCTTGACAGAGAATCTGTTGTAATCGTCGGCGACCACGTTACTCTTGAAAGCGGTACCGGTTGCGTTCATACAGCTCCCGGTCACGGTGTAGACGACTATAATGTATGTCGTAATTATCCTGAAATTCCGGTAATCTGTCCCGTTGACGCAAACGGAGTTCTTACCGAGGAAGCAGGTCAGTTTGCAGGACTTACAACTGACGAAGCTAATAAGAAGATTGCCATTCATCTTGATGAAACAGGCGCGTTATTCTCGCTTAAGAAGATTATCCACCAGTATCCGCACTGTTGGAGATGCAAATCTCCGATTCTCTTCAGAGCTACCGACCAGTGGTTCTGTTCCGTTGACGATTTTAAGGACGCCGCTATCGACGCCATTAATACCGTTGAATGGGTTCCCGCGTGGGGTAAGGAAAGAATCACCTCTATGGTAAGAGACCGTAAGGACTGGTGTATCTCTCGTCAGAGAAAATGGGGTGTTCCGATTCCTATTTTCTATTGCGCGGATTGTAATAAGCCTTATGTTAATAAAGAGGCTATGCTTGCAGTTGCCGACTTATTCGGTAAGGAAGGCTCGAACGCATGGTTTGAGAAGGACGCTGAGGAAATTCTTCCCGAGGGTACAAAGTGTCCCGAGTGCGGCTGCTCCGAATTTGAGAAGGAAAAAGATATTATGGACGTTTGGTTTGACAGCGGTTCTTCGCATAGGGCTGTTGTTAAACGCCGCGGATATCTCAGCTATCCTGCTGATTTATATCTCGAGGGTAACGACCAGTACAGAGGCTGGTTCCAGTCCTCGCTTTTGACATCCGTTGCTACGGACGGTGTTGCTCCGTATAAGACCGTACTTACTCACGGTATGATTCTTGATATGGAAAGACGTAAAATGAGTAAGTCGCTCGGTAACGGTATCAGCCCTCAGGAAGTTATTAACCAGTACGGCGCCGATGTACTCAGATTATGGGTTGCTTCCTGCGACTATCAGACCGACGTTAATATCTCTCGCGAGATTCTTAAGCAGACGTCCGAGTCTTACAGAAAAATCAGAAATACCGCGAGATATATCCTCGGTAATATCAGTGATTTCGATCCCGATGAGGATATGGTAGCGGTTAACGATATGCTTCCGATAGATAAGTGGGCTGTTAAAACACTTAACGCTCTTGTTGAGAAGGTTAACGCCGCTTACGATAAATTTGAGTTCCATCAGGTTTATCACAGCGTTCATAAATTCTGCGTTGTTGATATGTCGAACTTCTATCTCGATGTATTAAAGGACAGACTTTATACCGAAAAGCCCGACAGTCTTGAAAGAAGATCCGCTCAGACAGCTATTTTCTTAATTCTTGACGCTATGACAAGAATGTTAGCTCCTATCTTAGCTTACACTTCCGACGAAATCTGGAGCTTTATGCCTCACAGAAGCTCAGATAATACGGAAAATATCCTCTTTAACGATATGCCCGTAACAGTCGATATCGACGTAAGCGACGTCTTTATGAACGATTGGAGTATGATTTCCGAGTTAAGAGATAACGTTAAGAAGGAAATCGAGGTTCTCGTTAAGGATAAGACTATTAAGGGTTCGCTTGAAGCTAAGGTTACACTGACAGCCGGCGGAGAGTATCTCGAGTTCCTTAAGAGAATTTCAGACGAGATTAAGCCTGCGCTTATCGTTTCCGAGGTAGAGATTAAGGACGGTTCGGGCGAGCTTGAGGTCAGCGTTGAAAAAGCTGAGGGCGAAAAGTGCGAAAGATGCTGGAGTATCAGCCGTACAGTCGGCCTTAACAGCAATCATCCCGCTCTATGCGATAAATGCTGTAAGTTTTTTGAATAATAATTTTAAGTCGGTGTAGTTTATCTGCGCCGACTTTTTCGGAGAAGAATATGCCTTTTATAGTTTTAGGTTTATCGGCACTTGTGGTTTTGATAGACTATATTTTAAAAATTCTTGTTATAAATAATCTTAAGCCTGTTGCTTCTGTAACGGTAATTCCCGGCCTGTTTTCGCTTTCATATGTTGAAAATAAGGGAGCGGCATTCGGTATGCTCTCAAACGCAAGGTGGATTTTTATTGTATTTACAGTTATTGTCGTAATACTTTTGGTTATATTTCTTTTTTGGAAAAAGCCTACAAGCAAGCTGCTTAATACCGCATTGTTTCTTATAATCGGCGGAGGAATAGGAAACCTTATTGACAGGATTTTTTACGGATATGTTGTAGATTATCTCAGCATAAGCTTCTTTCCGCCTGTGTGTAACTTTGCTGATTATTGCGTTACGGCGGGTGCGTTCATTCTTGTTATATATCTTCTGTTCTTTTCGGATTACGTTAAAAAAGATAAGGGCTTAAATGATGGAAAAGCTTAGTTTTATAATTGATAACTTGTCCTCAAAAATCAGGATTGATAAGTATCTTGCCGATAATATTGAGGATTTAACCCGCTCATCTATAGCATCACTTATCGAAAAATCGAATGTTACCGTTAACGGTGAGGTTGTATCGAAAAATTATAAGCTCAGGGCAGGGGATAAGGTGGAAATTGAAATTCCCGATCCTGTTGAATATAAGGCTGAGGCTGAAAATATTCCGCTCGATATAGTCTACGAGGACGACGATTTAGTGGTTGTTAATAAGCCGAAGGGAATGGTCGTACATCCTGCCGCGGGAAATTACAGCGGAACGCTGGTTAACGCTCTGCTTTATCATTGCAAGGGAAACCTCTCGGGGATAAACGGCATTATACGACCGGGTATTGTTCATCGTATTGATAAGAACACGAGCGGACTTCTTATAGTCGCGAAAAATGACAAGTCCCATAATCACTTAGCCGAGCAGATTAAGGAACACAGCTTCACCCGTGAATACGAGGCGGTTGTTGTCGGCAATATAAAAGATGATAAGGGTACTGTCGACGCTCCCATAGGCCGTCATCATATCGACAGAAAAAAGATGTCTGTTACCGAAAAGAATTCTAAAAACGCCGTTACGCATTACGAGGTTATCGCAAGGTATAAGGGCTATACTCACATAAAATGTATACTTGAAACCGGCAGAACTCATCAGATAAGAGTTCATATGGCGTATATCGGTCATCCCGTTTCCGGTGACGATGTGTACGGAGTTAAAAAAGAAAAGGTTATTTTTACCGGTCAATGCCTGCACGCACGTAAAATCGGTTTTATCCATCCTTCATCCGGTGAATATATGGAGTTTACGAGTGAATTGCCGGATTACTTCCGTGATTTCCTTAAAAAACTTGAAAATATAAGTAAATGATTATTCTTTTTATTAAAAAATGCTTGCATTTATCGGATGATTGTGATATTATATTATGGCATTTGGATACCGTTACTTTGTAATGGGGTTCAATAAACGGCGAAAGCCGCAGTTTGAAGCGGATGGTCCTCTGCGATTTAATCGTACGAACGTCTGAAATTTTTTAGGAGGTTCAATATGGACGCATTAAAGACAATTGCTGCTGATTCAGTAAAAGCAGACGCTCCCGTGTTCGGAATCGGTGATACTGTTAAGGTATCTGTTAACATCCGTGAGGGACAGAGAGAGAGAATCCAGATGTTTGAGGGCACTGTTATAGCCAAGAGAGGTTCCGGAGTTGCCGAGACATTTACCGTTAGACGTGTTGCTTACGGAGTTGGTGTAGAGAGAGTATTCCCTTTACATTCTCCTAACGTAAGAAACGTACAGATCGTTCGCCGCGGTAAAGTCAGAAGAGCTAAGCTCTATTATCTCCGTGACCGTGTTGGTAAAGCTGCAAAAGTTAAGGAACAGGTCTAATAGTAACCAAGGGGACTGTTCAAGTCCCTTTTTACTTTTAAAATTCTTTTCTATTATAAGAAAAAGTTTAATATAAAGGTGATTATATGGGTGAACACGTTGCTGAAAAATCAAAAAAGAATAAAAGAAACGTAGACCCCCGGACTATTCATTTAAAAAAGTCCGACGGTACGGCTAACATTTATGAATGGGTTCATTCGCTTGTTTTTGCCGTTGCTATAGTTGTAATTCTGCTTACTTTCTTTTTAAGACTTGTTGACGTAAGCGGTACTTCTATGAAGCAGACTCTCCAGAATAAGGATAAGGTTATTGTTACTAACTTCTTTTATACCCCTAAGCAGGGCGATATTGTTGTAATAAGCCACGGCGCCGAGTATTCGGAGCCTATTATCAAGAGAGTAATTGCTACCGAAGGTCAGAAGTTATCTATTGATTTTGATAAAGAGGAAATTACCGTTGACGGTAAGGTTCTTAAGGAGGACTATATTCAGGGACATACTCATCAGGAGGATGGCGAAATTCCTTCGGTTATTCCTAAGGGAAAGGTTTTTGTTCTCGGCGATAACAGAGGTGTTTCAATGGACAGCCGCTCAAAGGCTATCGGACTTATTGACGTTAAGGATATTATCGGTAAAGCGCAGTTTGTTGTTTTTCCGTTTAACAGTATGAAATATCTCGCAAATCCCGAATATAAATAATACGGTTATCTGCTCACATCCGTTATCGGGTGTGAGTTGTTTTCTTTAAGTGAGGAAGTGATTATATGGGTGAAAAGCAGACTATTCAATGGTTTCCGGGCCATATGACTAAAGCTAAAAGAAAAATTCAGGCAGGGCTTAAGTTGATTGACGTAGTAGTTGAGATAATCGACGCCAGGATACCGATAAGCAGCAGCAACCCCGATTTAGCTGATATTATTCAATCTAAGCCTAAACTCGTTTTGCTGAATAAATGCGATAAAGCTAATAAAAACGCTACTCAGAAATGGATTAGCTATTATTCAAAAAACGGTATCAGAGCTATTCCCGTTGATTGTAAAAGCGGTAGGGGACTTAATAAATTCATCCCGACCGTAAGAGAAATGCTCGCCGATAAGTTTGAGGCACAAAAGGCTAAGGGTATTAAGAATCCGATTCTCAGACTTATGATTGTCGGTATTCCCAATGTCGGTAAATCTTCTTTTATTAACCGTATCGCAAAGCAGAACAGGGCTAAGGTTGAGGACAGACCGGGCGTTACCCGCGGAAATCAGTGGTATACTATCTCTAACGACCTTGAAATGCTCGATACCCCCGGTGTATTATGGCCTAAATTTGATGATGAAAAGGTTGGGCTTCACCTCGCTTTTACCGGAGCCGTAAAGGATCAGATTTTAGATATCGAGCTGCTTGCTATGGACTTTCTTGAGGCTATGCAAAAGGAAGTTACTACTGAGTTTTTATCAAGATTTAAGCTCAGCGAGGATGATATAAAGGGTATTCAGCCGTATGAGCTGCTCGAGGTAATCGGCAGAAAACGCGGTATGCTTATATCAGGCGGTGAAATTGACACCGAAAGAGCCGCGAATCTTATTCTGGATGAATACAGAGCGGGCAAGTTCGGTAATATAACGCTTGAATTTCCGGAGGATTTAGATTAATGGAAGAAATTAATTGGCTGTATTACGAAAATATCGCGGCTCAAAAAGGCTTTACCTCAATTTGCGGAGTTGACGAAGCCGGAAGAGGGCCGTTAGCCGGTCCCGTATGCGCCGCTGCCGTCATATTAAAGCCGGGACAGATTATCGAAGGAGTTAACGACTCCAAGAAGCTTTCCGAAAAAAAGCGTGAGCAATTATTTGATGTTATTAAAAACGAAGTTCTTGCGTATTCAATAGCGTTTTCCTCGGTTGAGGAAATTGAGGAAATGAATATTTTAAACGCTACTATGCTTGCTATGAAGCGCGCGGTTGAGGGTTTAAAGGTTAAGGCGGATTACGCGCTTATCGACGGAAACAGGCTTCCGCCGCTTGATATTAACTGCGAATATGTTATAAAAGGCGACGCTAAGTCGATGTCTATTGCCGCTGCTTCAATTTTAGCTAAGGTAAGCCGAGACAGACTTTGCCGTGAATATGCCGAAAAATATCCTCAGTACGGATTTGATAAACATAAGGGCTACGGAACCAAGCTTCACACTCAGGCGATTAAGGAGTACGGTCCGTGTGAGATTCATCGAATGAGTTTTTTAACAAAAATACTGAAAAATGACTGATAAAAAGAAACTGGGCGCTAAGGGCGAAAAATTTGTTATAAAATATCTTAAAAGCAATAAGTATAAAATACTGCTCAGAAACTATACAACTGCTTACGGCGAGGTAGATATTATCGCGTGCAACAGCGAAAATATAGTATTTGTTGAGGTTAAAACCCGTACGGGTGATACATTGCTGCCTCCGAGATACGCCGTTGATAAGAAGAAAAGAAGACGCATTGTTGTTTCGGCAAATATCTTCTTAACCAAGTACAAAACCGTTTTACAGCCGCGATTTGATGTTGCCGAAGTTAAGGTTGATGAAAACGGAAAAATGTCCGTAAATTATATCGAGCATGCGTTCGGTTATAAGCTCGATATTTATAAAGAAAATTAACGTCAAAACTTTGACAAAAACCGCCTTTTAGGGTATAATATTACTTTAGATTGCTAAGTTTTTTCACGTTTGAAAGGGTGATTATATGTTATATAACAGTACGGAAAATAAGCAGGAGGTTGTATCCGCTTCTCAGGCTATCGCTCAGGGTATTTCAAAGGACGGAGGACTTTTTGTTCCTCAGGAAATTCCCGGCTATTCCTTGGATACCTTTAAGAGTATGCTTACTCTTGATTATAAGGGGATCGCGAAGAAGGTTTTCTCCGATTATTTATCGGATTTCAGCGAAGAGGAAATCAGCGAATGTGTCGAAAAAGCATATACTGCCGAGAAGTTCGGAAGCGATAATCCCGCGCCTTTAGCCTTTAAGAGCTATAACGGTAATGAGGTTAATATTCTTGAGCTGTGGCACGGACCCACCTGCGCGTTTAAGGATATGGCGCTTCAGATTTTACCGCACTTGCTTACAAAATCACTCAAAAAGACTAACGACGGTAAGGACGCGGTTATTCTCGTAGCTACCTCCGGTGATACCGGTAAAGCTGCTTTAGAGGGCTTTAAGGATGTTGAGCATACGAAGATTATTGTTTTCTATCCGGTTGACGGCGTAAGTCCGATGCAGAAGCATCAGATGAATACTCAGGAAGGCTCAAACGTTAAGGTGTGCGCTATCGAGGGTAATTTTGACGATGCTCAGACCGGCGTTAAGAAAATATTTACGACCGAGGAGATTTCCGAAAAACTGAACGATAACAATATGATGTTCAGCTCGGCTAACTCAATTAACTGGGGAAGACTCCTTCCGCAGATTGTATACTATATTTCAGCTTATTGCGAAATGGTAAACAGCAGTAAGATTAAACTCGGCGATAAAATTAACGTTGTAGTTCCGACAGGTAACTTCGGTAACATTTTAGCTTCGTATTACGCATATTGCATGGGACTTCCGGTTAATAAGTTTATATGCGCCTCAAATTCAAATAACGTATTAACTGATTTTATAAATACCGGCGTTTATGATAAGAACCGTGATTTCTATACGACAATATCACCTTCTATGGATATCCTCGTTTCATCAAACCTTGAAAGACTTCTTTATAAGCTTTCCGGTGATAACGATATCGTTACCGGGGATTGGATGACTAAGCTTAAAACCGAGGGTAAATATGAGGTTACCGACGAGGTTAAGGAGAAGATTAAAGCATCCTTCTACGGCGGTTACTGCGACGACGTTAAAACCAAGGCTACTATTTCAAAAATGTTTAAAGAGGAAAATTACCTCTGCGATACTCATACAGCAGTTGCCGTAGCGGTTTACGATAATTATGTAAGTGAAACAGGAGATAAAACTCCTACGGTTATCGCGTCTACCGCAAGCCCCTATAAGTTTTCAAACGCTGTACTTTCAGCCGTTAATAACGGAGAGAAGCTTGATATGAGCGAGTTCGATATGGTAGATAAGCTTAACGAGATTTCCGGGGTTGATGTTCCTAAGCCTCTCGCTAGCCTTAAGGATAAAAAATCGAGATTTTCCGATGTTGTTAAGGTTGACGAGATGCCGGAATACGTTCTCAATGCGCTCGGAGTTAAATAAATGTCGCTGTTTACTATAGCGGATTTACACCTTTCGCTCGGCACCGATAAGCCTATGGATATCTTTAAGGGTTGGGATAATTACCTCTCACGCCTTACCGATAACTGGAATAAGCTTATCTCTGATAATGACACGGTCATAATTGCGGGAGATATTTCCTGGGCAATGAAGCTTTCTGATTGTGAAAAGGACTTCAGGTATATCGACGAATTACCGGGTAAAAAGATACTGTTAAAGGGCAATCACGATTACTGGTGGGAAACTGTCAGTAAGATTAACCGTTTTTTAGATGAGAATAATCTAAACAGTATTAAAATCCTTTTTAACAACAGTTATGAGGTTGACGATTTTGTTATTTGCGGAACAAGAGGCTGGGGGCTTGATTGCGAAAATCAGGAGGATATAAAAATCCTTTCCCGTGAATGCGGACGGTTAAGGCTTTCCCTGGAAAGCGCTCGTAATAGTGATAAGGAAAAGGTTGTATTCCTGCATTATCCGCCTGTTTACGGAAATAATATTTGCTCTGAAATAATTGATATTCTTAAGGAATACAATATAAAAAGGTGCTATTACGGCCATATCCACGGTAGTAATATGATAAGAGGAGCCTTTAACAGCGAGTATGAGGGGATTAAGTTTAAGCTGGTTTCCTGCGACGCTGTTAATTTCACTCCCGTACTTGTAAGATAAGCAAATTATAGTAAATATATATTGCTAATTTATAATTAAAATGGTATAATAAACCGATGTTTAAAAATTTATGGAGGAATCAAAATGAGTTTAATTAAATCAACAAAGCTTGACGAAGCCAATAAGTACGAGTTAGAGGTAAAGGTTGATAAGGAAACCTTTGAAGCCGCTACAGTAAAGGCGTACAAAAAGCAGGTTAAAAGTATCAATATTCCCGGATTCAGAAAGGGAAAAGCTCCTAAGCATATTATCGAAAGAATGTACGGTAAGGGCGTATTTTATGATGACGCTATCGAAAGCACTTATCCCTCAGCTTTAGCTGACGCAACTGTTGAAGCTGAGTTAAAGGCAGTAAGCGTTGACGACCTTTCCGTTGATGAAGTAAGCGAGGATGGTTATAGCTTTAAGGCTAAGATTACCGTTGCTCCTGAGCTTACGGTAGACGGCTATAAGGGCATTGAGGTTGAGAAGCTTTCAACCGAAGTTACCGACGAGCTTGTTGACGAGGAACTTCAGGCTGTCCGTGAAAGAAACGGCCGTATGGTTACCGTTGAGGACAGAGCTGCCGAGAACGGCGATACAGCTGTAATCGACTTTGAGGGCTTTGTTGACGGCGAGGCCTTTGAGGGCGGTAAAAGCGAGAACTATAACTTAAGACTCGGCGACGGAAACTTTATTCCAGGCTTTGAGGAAGCTATCGTAGGTCATAAGACAGGCGAGGAGTTTACAATTGACGTAACATTCCCCGAGGATTATAACGCTGAAAACTTAGCAGGCAAGGCAGCTCAGTTTGAGATTAAGCTTCACGAGATTAAAACTAAAGAGCTTCCCGAGGTTGACGATGAGTTCGTTAAGGATGTTTCCGAGAAGGATACTCTCGAGGAGTATAAAGAGGAGCTTAAGGAAAAGGTTGCTAAGCGTCTTGAGGAGCAGGCTGATAAGGACTTTGACGATAAGCTCACCGAAGCTCTCGAGAAGCTTGCCGTTGAGGAAATCCCCGAAGCTATGTATGATAACGAAGTAAGAGATATGCTCAACGAGTTCGATATGAGACTCCGTTCTCAGGGAATGGATTTAGCTACATATCTTAAGTATACAGGTATGGATCAGGGCGCTATCGAGGCAACTTATAAGCCTCAGGCTGAGAAGAGAGTTAAGATTCGTCTTGTGCTTGAGGCAATCGCTCGTCAGGAAAAAATCGAAGTAAGCGATGAAGACGTAGAGAAGGAATACGAGAAGCTCGCTGACGCTTACAAGGCTAAAGTTGACGAGGTTAAGACATATATCTCTAAAGATGCTCTTTCTCAGGATATTAAGGTTGAAAAGGCTATGCAGCTCGTAAGAGATAACGCTGTAGTAAAATAATTAATTTGAATAATAATTCAATCTAAGTCAATTATATACACGAAAGGATGATTCAGATGGCATTAATTCCTTATGTAGTTGAACAGACTAACCGCGGTGAGCGTTCATATGATATATATTCAAGACTGTTAAACGACAGAATTATAATGCTTACCGAAGAGGTTAACAGCGCGAGCGCGAGTGTTGTTGTAGCTCAGCTTTTATACCTCGAGGCTCAGGATCCCACTAAGGATATCAGCCTGTACATCAACAGCCCCGGCGGTTCCGTAACTGACGGTTTCGCTATTTACGATACAATGAATTATATTAAGTGTGACGTAAGCACAATTTGTATGGGTATGGCGGCAAGTATGGGAGCTTTCCTTTTAGCAGCCGGCGCAAAGGGTAAGAGATACGCTCTTCCTAATTCGGATATTATGATTCATCAGCCCTCCGGCGGCGCTCAGGGTCAGGCTACCGATATGGAAATTCATACAAGACACATTCTTGATATGAAGAAAAGATTAAACGAAATTTTAGCCGCTAATACAGGTCAGCCGATTGACGTTATCGCTAAGGATACTAACCGCGATAACTTTATGACAGCTCAGCAGGCGCTTGAGTACGGCTTGATTGATAAGGTTTTTGAGAAGAGATAAAAGCAGTTTTATTATTGGTTGGTGAGGAAATTTTATGGCTAATGTTGACGACAACATTTATTGCTCGTTTTGCGGAAAACCGCAGGAGTTTGTCGGAAGACTTATAAAGGGAAATAATTCGTATATCTGTGACCAGTGCATCGAGTTATGCGTTAATATTCTTGAGGATTCCGATTTCGAACTCAATACACCAGGAGAAAAATCAACAAATAACAAGTTAGAATTACCTCAGCTTTTAAAGCCTGTTGAGATTAAAGCTATTCTTGACGAGTATGTAATAGGTCAGGACAGCGCAAAAAAAGCCTTAAGCGTAGCGGTTTATAATCACTATAAGAGGGTTTTCAACAATGATAACGACGTGGAGTTTGCAAAGAGCAACGTACTTCTCTTAGGTCCTACGGGCGTAGGAAAGACCTTGCTTGCGCAGACACTCGCTAAGGCGCTTGACGTTCCGTTTGCTATCGCGGACGCAACAACCTTAACCGAAGCGGGTTACGTCGGCGAGGATGTTGAAAATATTCTTTTAAAGCTGATTCAGGCTGCTGATTTCGATATTGAAAAGGCAGAGCGCGGTATTATCTATATTGACGAGATTGATAAGATTTCAAGAAAATCCGAGAATCCGTCAATCACCCGTGATGTAAGCGGTGAGGGTGTTCAGCAGGCGCTTCTTAAAATTCTTGAGGGTACCGTTTCCAACGTTCCTCCATCAGGCGGTAGAAAACATCCTCAGCAGGAATTTTTACAGATTAACACGAAGGATATCCTGTTTATCTGCGGCGGCGCGTTTGACGGGCTTGAAAAGATTGTTGAGAAGCGTAAGGGTGCGTCATTAGTCGGCTTCGGGGCTAACGTTCAGGAAAAAGCCGTTCTTGATGAAACAGGCTGGATGAAGGATGTTGTCGCTCACGACCTCGTTAAATACGGTATTATTCCCGAGCTTGTCGGACGTATTCCGGTCATAACTGCTCTCAGCGGACTCGATACCGAAGCTCTTATCAGGATTCTTTCCGAGCCGAAAAACTCACTTGTTAAGCAGTACCAGAGACTGTTTGCTTTTGACGGAGTAGAGCTTGAGATTACCGACGACGCTCTCGAAGCTATAGCGAATCTCGCTAAAGAACAGAAAACCGGCGCGAGAGGCTTGCGCGGAATTATGGAGAGTATTTTAAATGAGCTTATGTTTGAAACTCCTTCCGATGAAACTATTTCAAAAATAATAATTAACGCTGATGTGGTTAACAAGGTTATCGAACCTATTGTTGAGCACAACAGTAAAAAGAAACCGTTAAAAGTTAATTTCAGAAACTCAAATGTGATTGACGCTGAAGAAGTGTCGTAATAAAAGTCTATTTGCTGTAATGTAATTTTAATAAATTGCACTACAGCTTTTGGATTTTAAGGAGAATTTATGAAAACGGATAATATTTATAATTTGCCTGTGCTGCCGCTGAGGGGGCTTGTTGTTTTCCCGAAAACAATGCTTCATTTTGACGTCGGCAGAAAACTGTCTCAAAATGCTATAAATGTCGCTATGAAAAACGATCAGCTTGTTTTTCTGGTGGCACAAAAAAATCCTTCAATAAAAGAACCGCTGCATTCGGATTTGTTTTCAACCGGAGTTGTAGCAAGAATTGTTCAGGTTCTAAAGCAGCCTGACGACGTTACAAGAGTTATTGTTGAGGGTATAAAAAGAGCGAATATCAGCTCGTTTATTGATAATCCGAAGTGTATGTTCGCTCAGGTTGAGGCTTATGATGAAATTCAGGAGCCTCAGACCGCGCACGAAATCGCGCTTGTAAGACAGATAAAGGCTACGTTTGAGAAGTATTCGAGGCTTATTCCGAAGCTTTCCTCCGACGTAATGTTCAGGGTAGCTATGACCGATAAGGGCGGAGAGCTTGCTGATTTTATCGCGGGTAATATTCTTCCCGATTATAACGATAAACAGATTATTCTTGAGTCATTTGACGTATGCGAGAGAATGGAAACCCTGCTTGATATCCTTACTCAGGAACTTTTTATCCTGAAAATTGAGGAGCAGATAGGGGAGAAGGCTCGCGAGAGAATTGATAAAAGCCAGCGAGATTACTTCTTAAGAGAACAGAAAAGCATTATTGAGGAAGAACTCGGCGAAAGCGACTCGCCTTCAAGCGAGCGCGACGAATACGAAAAACGTATTCTTGAGCTTAAGCTGCCCGAGGACTCTGAAAAGGCGCTTCTGAAAGAATGTAATAAGCTCTCGAAAATGCCTGCGGGAAGTCATGACGTCCCCGTAATCTGTACATATCTTGATACCGTGCTTGATTTACCGTGGAACAATTCTACTAAGGATAATCTTAACCTTAAGCAGATTGAGCGTAAGCTTAATAAAAACCATTACGGACTGGAAAAGGTTAAGGAAAGAATTATTGAGCAGTTTGCCGTTAGAAAGCTGAATCCCGATATCAAGGGTCAGATAATCTGTCTTGTCGGGCCTCCGGGAGTCGGTAAAACCTCTATCGCTCAGTCTTTATCGGAAGCAATCGGAAGAAAGTCCGCGAGAATCGCTCTCGGCGGAGTTCGCGACGAGGCTGAAATCCGAGGCCACAGAAAGACTTATATAGGCGCTATGCCCGGCAGAATTATTAATGCCGTTAAAACAGCGGGTACCAATAACCCCGTTATTATACTTGATGAGATTGATAAGCTCGGCGCTGATTATAAGGGCGACCCGACCTCGGCTTTGCTTGAGGTTCTCGACGGCGAGCAGAATAATAAATTTGTAGACCATTATATTGAGATTCCGTTCGATTTATCTAAAGTGATTTTTATCACTACCGCTAACGACGCTTCCTCAATTCCCGCTCCGCTCTATGACAGAATGGAGATTATCCACCTCGACAGTTATACAAGGGAAGAAAAGTTTAATATCGCTAAAAAACATCTTATTCCCAAGCAGATTAAGGAAGCGGGATTGACCGGTGACGCCGTTAAGTTTACGACTAAGGGTATTTATTCGATAATTGATTATTATACCCGTGAGGCAGGCGTAAGAAGGCTTGAACAGCAAATCGCAAAGTCTATCAGAAAGTTTGCCGTTAAGTTCGTAAACGGGGAAGAGAGCTTAGTTAAATTCAGCGAAAAGAATATCGGACAATTCCTCGGCGTAAAAAAATACAACGATGATGTACTCAACGAAAAGGATGAAATCGGCGTTGTAAACGGACTAGCGTGGACTTCCGTCGGCGGAACCTTACTGCCTATCGAGGTAGCGGTAATGCCCGGAGACGGTAAAATAACGCTTACCGGTTCACTCGGAGATGTTATGCAGGAAAGCGCAAAGGCTGCGATAACCTGTATCCGTTCTCACAGCGAATTTCTCGGTATAGACGAAGACTTTTATAAAACTAAGGATATACATATTCACGCCCCTGAGGGTGCAGTTCCTAAGGACGGTCCCTCTGCCGGAATTACGATGACAACCGCTATATACTCGGCTCTTTCTCTGAGAGCCGTTAAGCGCGATATTGCTATGACCGGTGAAATTACCCTGCGCGGTAAAATTCTTCCGATAGGCGGCTTAAAGGAGAAAACTATGGCTGCTTATAAAGCAGGGATTAAAAAGGTTTATATTCCTAAAGCAAACGTACCCGATTTAGAGGAGATTGACGAGGTTGTTAAATCATCGCTGATATTCGTTCCCTGTGAGTTTTTTACCGAGGTTTTAAGCGACGCGACGGTTGAACCGATTGTAGTTAAGGACAGCGAAAAGATAATCATTCCCGGAAATACCGCTAATAATACGGCTTCCGTGAGACAGTAGGTGGCATATGAATTTTATTAAGATTGATTTTGAAATGGCCGCCGGCACAGTTGAACAGCTCCCTCCGTCAAATGAACCGGAAGTTGTTTTTTCGGGACATTCAAACGTAGGGAAGAGCTCGCTAATAAATAAGCTCGTTCAGCGTAAGAACCTCGCGAGAGTAAGCTCTCAGCCCGGAAAAACCGCTACAATCAACTTTTTTAAGGGAGAAGATTTCAGGCTTGTAGACTTACCGGGATACGGTTACGCCAAGGTTTCAAAAGCCGAGAAAGCACGCTGGGCGGATTTGGTTGAGGGGTATCTCTCTCAGAAAAGAAATATTAAGCTTATTATTCAGATAATAGATATACGTCATAAGCCGACTAAGGACGATTACGATATGCTAAGGTTTTTATATGACAGCAACGCACCGTTCGTTATTGTCCTCACTAAAAAGGACAAGCTCAAAAAAACCGCGTACGAAAAACGTATTGATGAAATTATGGACGAGCTTCAGGATTTTGAAGGCGTTGAGCTGATTCCGTTTTCGGCGGTTAATTCGAGCGGCTTGGATGACGTAAAAAAGGTAATTGAGGAGTATTTAGAGGAGGAATAAAAATGGAGAAAAAACCGTTTTTAACGCTTGAAAAAGCTAAGGAAATTATCAAAGAAATTCCGACGCCTTTTCATATTTATGACGAAAAGGGTATAAGAGAAAACGCCAGAGCGCTTAATAAGGCGTTCAGCTGGAATAAGGGTTATAAGGAGTATTTTGCCGTTAAAGCTACGCCGAATCCTTATTTAATGAAGATTTTAGAGGATGAAGGCTGCGGAATGGACTGCTCGTCCTATACGGAGCTTATGCTCTGCGAGGCATGCGGTATAAGCGGCTCGGATATTATGTTCAGCTCTAACGTTACTCCGGTTGAGGATATGCAGAAGGCGTATGAGATGGGCGCTTATATTAATTTAGATGATTATACTCACGTTGACTTCATTAAAAGGGTTTTACCGTCCGTTCCCAAGACTATCTGTTGCCGCTATAATCCCGGCGGAGTATTCGAGTTATCCGGAAGCGAGGACAAGGTTCAGGTTATGGATACTCCCGGTGACTCGAAGTACGGTATGACTGAGGAACAGATGGAAAAGGCGTTTATCGAGTTAAAGGAACTCGGCGTAGAGGAATTCGGTATTCACGCATTTTTAGCCTCTAATACGGTATCAAACGAATATTACCCTGAGCTTGCCGGAATACTTTTTGAGTTAGCGGTAAGACTTAAGAAGAAAACAGGAGTTCATATTAAATTTATAAATCTTTCAGGCGGCGTCGGCGTAGATTATAAACCTGAGGAGCCCAGAAGTGATATTGCTTATATCGGAGAGGGCGTTCGTAAAAAGTATGAAAAAATTCTTGCTCCAGAAGGAATGGATGATGTTTCGATTTTCACCGAGCTCGGAAGATATATGCTCGCTCCGTTCGGCGCTCTTGTAGCGACTGCTATTCACGAGAAGCATATTTATAAGGATTATATCGGACTTGACGCCTGCGCGGCTAACCTCATGAGACCTGCGATGTACGGTTCATATCATCATATTACGGTACTCGGTAAGGAAAATGAAAAGTGCGACCATATGTACGATGTTACAGGCGGACTTTGCGAGAATAATGATAAATTCGCAATTGACAGAATGCTGCCTGAGATTGAAATAGGGGATATAATTTATATTCACGATACAGGCGCTCACGGCTTCTCTATGGGATATAATTACAACGGCAAGCTCCGTTCCGCGGAAGTGCTTTTAGGCGAGGACGGCTCGTTTAAGATGATAAGACGTGCCGAAACTCCGAAGGATTATTTTATAACCTTTGATTACTCTGAATTTGATTTATAAAATAAAGCAACCGGCTATCCTGCGATAGCCGGTTAGTTTTATTTATCATCGGGTTTTATGTTGCTTAGGGGATTGCTCTCGGCTGCCTGCTTTAACTGCTGAGTTGATAGGTGAGTGTAAATTTCGGTTGTGCCGAGGTTCTCGTGACCGAGCACATCCTTTAAAACCCGTATATCAACGTTGCCGGTCTGATACATAAGCGTTGCGGCGGTATGCCTCAGCTTATGGCAGGAATATCCCTGAGCGTTAAGTCCGATTTTTTCAAGATATTTATATACCATAGCCTGAACCGTTTTAGCAGACATTCTGTTATGATTTCTGCTTATAAACAGCGCGTATTTATCCTTAACGCCGTCAACGGGACGAACCTCTTTATACGCGTTAATAGCGTCCATGCAAGCCTGATTAAGGTATATAATGCGTTCTTTATTGCCTTTACCGAGAACTCTCATAGTGTTATCGGTACGGATATCACTGACATTAAGACCAACCATTTCAGAAAGTCGAAGTCCGCAGTTTAAAAACAGCGTAAGTATACAGTAATCTCTCTGATGATTTTCGCCCTCAACAGCGTTAAGAAGCTGAATAGACTGCTCAAGTGTTAAATACTTGGGCAGAGATTTTTTCTTTTTAGGAGTTTCTAAATCCTTTAGAGGGTTGATTTCGATAATATGTTCTTTTTCTAAATATTTATAGAACTGTCTCAGGGAAGAGGTCTTGCGCGCTCGGGAAGCCTCGTTATTATTTCGCTGAGCTTTTAAGTAATACATAAACTCATAAGTTTCTCTGAGAGTAACCGAAGCAACAAGCTCTAAATCAACGTTATCAATTTTAATATCCTCAAAATTAATATCTGAGGGTACAAGATTTCGGCTTCGGTTAATGTATCTGAAAAAAGTTCTTAAGTCAATATAATATTCATCCGTAGTTTTTTTACCGCGGCCTTTAACGCCGCTCATATATAAAAGGAATCGTTTTATTAAATCCGGAGCTTCGTTCATAAAATCAACAGCCATATACAGCACCTCGTTTCATTTTTCTTATTATAGCATATCGGGAAGGGGTGTTAATTCTTATATAGAAAATTATACAAAATGAATATTTTGTATAATTCAGGGGAGGGTTTTAAGGCGTTATTCCGGGGAGGACGCCGATAGAGGGTGCTTTTACTATATATATTTACTTTGTATAATTCAGCAGGAAATCTTTATATGCTTTGTTTATCAGATGTATTGTTCTGTTTTAAATTATTATAAATATGCTTTTAATTTTATATCCTAATAATATTATTCTATTGTCCATTTAACAGAAAATTTTTCAATAACTCGTACTATGTTGAGTTAATTTCTGTTAAACAGAAAAAATCGCGACAAGTCTTACTATATTCCAATAATTTCTGTTCAATAGAAATTTTCCTGACGAGTCTTACTATTCTGAAATATTTTCTATTGAATTGAAATTTTCTTGATGAGTGTTAGTATGTTAAAAATATTCCTATTGAACGGTATTTAAATAGATTTCTCGCTGAATTTAAGGTTTAATAAAAATGATTCCGTAAAGCTTACATATGTTATATTCTTTCTATTGAATTTTTTAATTAATGATCTGCGTGTAATTGTATTGTATTTTATCAGATTCTTTTATTTCTAATAGTGAAATAAAATTTATTCTCGCAACCCCTATCGCTTCGGCTTTGTTAATAACTAAAAAGTTTTGTATAATTCATTTTACTGTTTTCAACAAGGTTTCAACAAATTTTGTATAATTCAAAATTATACTATCTGTAATATTGTTGAACATAAAAATCAGCGGATTTATCTTATACAAGAATAAATCCGCCTAAATCTTATCAGTCAGAATCTCAATATTTACTTTTCTTTTTTTAATGAATGATTTTATCTTTTCTGCATTAGGGTGATTATTTATATCTCCTGTAAAATAGATTGTTCTGTTATTATAAAAACTGCAGCCGCCGATAAAACCGTAATCGGTACCCGGAAGATTAATTGATCCGCTTTCTATTAACAATCCCTCTACCCCATTCTCGTTCAATTTATTTAAAATCCCTTTATCCGCGGTTATAAAACAATCTTTAAAAACCGCTGTGGAACATTTTGTGTAGCCCTGATTAACGTTAATGAGTTTTATATTGTGTTTTATACAGTAATCCTTAACAACGCCTGCGACAGCGTCAATCTTGCAAAACAACATACTGTTTATATAAACAGCGTTTAATAGCACATTTTCGGGGTATTTATCAGTTATATCTTCCTCTGTTATTACAACATTTAAGCCGAGTGAACGCAGTTTATTCCGAAGAGTAACAGCTTCTTTAAGCACAAAGAATGTTTCGTTTATTCTCAGGCATTGCATATCGGCGTGACGTCTTTCAAACGGTAAAAGCTCGTTAATTGTATCGGTTGGTATAAGATTATAATTGATTTTTATATTTTCATTTATGTCAGGCCGTTCGTCCGACATAATTATATACTGTTTATTCACTCAGCGCCTCAAATGCCTGTCTTAAGTTTCTTACTCCGATTATATCAGCGTTATCGCAGTAAATCTCTTTTGCGTTGTGAACAGGTATTACTATCTTTTTAAAACCCAGCCTTACCGCTTCATTAACGCGCTGCTGAGCCTGACTTACGGAGCGTATTTCGCCTGCAAGTCCTATTTCGCCGAAAGCTGCAGCGTCCTCGCGGATCGGCGTATCCTTAAGGCTGCTTATAAGCGCCATGCAAATCGCCAAATCGACCGCAGGCTCGTCAATTCTTAAACCGCCTACGATATTAACGTATGCGTCCATATTATTGAAGTAATAACCTGCGCGCTTTTCAAGAACGGCTAAGAGCATAGATAGCCTGTTATAATCAAAGCCTGTAGACATTCTCCTCGGATTTCCGTATGACGACTGAGCCGCTAGGCCCTGAATTTCCGCTAATATCGGTCGTGTGCCTTCAAGAGAGCAGGTTACGCAGGTTCCCGAAACGCCTTTAGGTCTGCCTGATAACATCATTTGTGACGGATTTTCTACCTCTCTTAGCCCTTTATCAGTCATTTCAAATACTCCGATTTCGTTAGTGGATCCAAAACGGTTTTTAACAGCGCGCAGTATTCTGCAGGACATTTGCTTATCGCCTTCAAAATATAAGACTGTATCTACAATATGCTCAAGCACCTTAGGACCTGCAATTGAGCCTTCCTTGTTGACGTGACCGACTACTATTACCGGAGTGTCAAAATCCTTGGCTGTATGCATTATAAGATTTGTGCTTTCGCGTACCTGAGTAATGCTTCCCGCTGAGGATGAGAGCTCCTTTATCATCATTGTCTGAATCGAATCAATCATTACCAAATCAGGTTTTTTATTCTTGATTTCCTCGCATACAAGCTCAACGTCGGTTTCGGTCATTATGGTTAGGTTAGACTCGACTGCTCCGAGCCTGTCCGCTCTGAGCTTCAGCTGACGTTTTGATTCCTCTCCCGAAATATATAAAATATTGAGGTTATTAAGATTTTTGCAAATCTGCATAAGAATGGTGGATTTACCGATTCCGGGATCACCGCCGAGAAGAATTAAACTGCCTTTTACAATTCCTCCGCCGAGTACACGGTTCAATTCCGAAAAGCCCGTATCGTATCTTTCTTCGTCAGTAGTAGATATTTCGTTAATTAATACAGGCTTAGAATATGAGCTTACGCGGCGTTTAGAAACGGCTCCCGCAGACTTTACGCTCTCTTTAATTTCCTCGTTCATTGTATTCCAGTTCTCGCAGCCCGGACATTTTCCGTACCACTTAGGACTTTCGTAACCGCATTCACTGCATACATAAACACTTTTTATTTTTGCCATAATATTAACCTCGTATATTGTTATAATATTTCGTGAATCCGCTGAAAACAGCGAAAGCTATTTTGTTCTGATAATCATTATTTTTCAACAATTTTGCTTCTTTAAAATTTGAAATAAATCCGCATTCAACTATTACCGAGGGAACCTCGGAGTTGTAAAGCAGATAAATATTTCTGTCGGCAGGTTTAACGGCTCTTTCGTTTAAGGGCTGAAGCAGTTTTTTTACGCTGCTTCTTATTGATTCGGCTAGTGAAATACTGTTTTTATTTTTTTTACCGTAAAAAACCTGAGTACCGCTGTATTTTTCAACAGTAAATTTATTCTGATGAATACTGATAACTACGTTGTTTTTATCTTTATTATAGATTTCAAGCCGTTTTTTCATATCGGAAACCTTACGTTCTCTTAATGAGTTTCCGCCTTCATTTATCATCTTATCGGAACTTCGCGTCATAATAACGTTATATCCGGACGTTTTAAAAATATCTTTAAGCTTAAGAGCGATTTTTAAATTTATATCCTTTTCAACTATTCCGTTAGCTACAGCGCCGCCGTCGTCACCGCCGTGACCTGCGTCAATAATTATATTCGGAGTGTTTTCATAAAAGGTATTGACCGTGCTTATTCTGTCTATGTTTAAAAACGCCGCAACAATAAGAAATATATATACTAAAAGCATCAGCACATATATAAAGTATTTTTTCTTATTCATATAACTCACCATTAAATATTATGAGCGTTAAATAAGAATATGACCTCAGATATTAGCTGTAATCAACTTTCTGAAAGAGTTTTCAAAGTGAATATCGTCTTCCTTAGTTCGCTTTTTAGGGCCTTTAAGATGATGCTTTGAATTAGACATACGCGCTTTTTTAGACAGATGTCTGTCCATCAGAAGCCCGTCAATATTATCGTCGGTAAAAATCTTACCGCTCTGATGAATAGCGAGCGCGCCTTTTCCGAGCGCTAACGCTGCTACACCGTAATCCTGAGTTACAACAATATCTCCGCAGCGGCACTTATTTATAAGCGCAATATCAACCGCGTCGCTGCCCGCGCCGATAACGCAAACCTCGCTGTAATCGGAATTAAGTACATGATTAGTGTCGCATAAAAGTATAACCTTAAGATTATATTCTTTCGCGACTTTTTCAACAATTCTTGTTACGGGACAAGCGTCGGCGTCAACATAAATTATCATAAATCAATCTCAAGCGATACCGGACAATGGTCTGAGCCTAAAATATCGGTATAAATATCGGTGTTTAATATTTTATCCCTAATGCTGTTTGAAACGACAAAATAATCTATACGCCAGCCTGCGTTGTTTTTACGGGCGTTAAACCTGTATGACCACCATGAATAAACACCTACTGTATCCGGGTGCTGATAACGCCAGCTGTCGGTAAAGCCTGCGTCAAGCAGCTCGGTGAATTTTCCGCGTTCCTCATCGGAAAAGCCTGCGTTTCCTCTGTTGCTTTTAGGATTTTTTAAATCAATTTCTGTATGAGCGACATTTAAATCACCGCATAAAATAACGGGTTTAACTTCGCTGAGCTTAACCATATATGCCCTTAAATCATCCTCAAACTCCATACGGTAGTCTATTCTCTTAAGCTCATTCTGAGCGTTAGGAGTATAACAGCATAAAAGATAAAAGCTTTCATATTCGCAGGTGATTACTCTGCCTTCATCCGTGTGCTTGTTATCTACGCCGAATACAACGTTTAAGGGTTTAACCTTCGTAAATACAGCCGTACCGGAATAACCCTTCTTTTCAGCGCTGAAAAAGTATTTTTCGTAACCCTCGGGAGAAAAATCAGCCTGTTCGGGCTGCATTTTAGTTTCCTGAATACAGAAAACATCAGCGTTGATTTCATTAAAAATATCTTCAAAGCCTTTATTTAAGCACGCTCTGAAGCCGTTTACATTCCATGATACAAGTTTCATACTCTACCTCAAAATAATTTTATTCATTTCTTTTCTTATTCTTTTATAATCGGGACAATAAATCTTAACGATGCTGTAAAAAGCGTCGCTGTGATTATGTATCAGAAGATGGGAAAACTCGTGTATTATCACATATCTTATCTGTTCCTCAGTACAATAAATAAGATTTGTGCTGAGAGCAATTATACCCTTAGTGTAATTACAGCTCCCCCACCTTGATTTCATTCTTTTAAGTTTTAACTGAGGTTTAATAATTGTATAATTGTTATTGAAAGTCAAAAACACTTGTTCGTATTCCCGAATAATATAATCAACAAATTCCTCAGGTGTATAAAGGGGTTCTGACGGCTTTTTTTCGATACTGAAGTTATCAATTGCCTTCATTATAAAATCGCCCTTGCTTTTAACGAATTCATCAATATATTTAAGGCTTACCCTTGAATTTGCCGATACGATTACGGTTGAATCAGGTTTGATTCTCAGATTGATATTCTTAACCTTTTTTCGAATTAACGAATATTTTATTTTATTTCCTTTATATTCAACAATTCTTTCCATTCCTATATATTACTGCTTCTTTCGTATTTTCGTCTTAGTGTTTTCAGCGCTTTTGTTTCAATACGGCTGATGTACGAACGGCTTACTCCGAGGATTTCGGCAACCTCACGCTGGGTAATCGGTTCATTTCCGTTTAGACCGTATCTCAGATTGATTACCTGCTTTTCCCTGTCATCAAGCTCGGAATTGATATAGCTGTACAGCTTTTTAAGATTCAGCTTAGTATTAAGCGAATCGATTATATTATCGTCGGTTGACAGCACGTCGATCAGACTAAGGGGATTTCCGTCTTTATCGGTATCAATAGCTTCATTCAGCGAGATATCCTGAGAAGTCTTTTTCAGATTTCTGAAATACATAAGAATCTCATTTTCAATACAGCGTGAAGCGTAGCTCGAAAGCTTAATATTTTTATTGATATCAAAGGTATTAATTGCCTTAATAAGTCCGATTGTGCCTATTGAAACTAAGTCGTCCTGGTCGTTTATACTCGAATAATACTTTTTGATAATATGAGCTACGAGTCTTAAATTGTGTTCAACAAGTTTATTCCTTGCGCTTATATCTCCGTCTTTTGCTTTAATGAGATATTCTTTTTCTTCCTTAGCGCTGAGCGGCTTTGGGAATGAACCGTTGCCGCAGACATGAAGTAAAAAGAAACAGACATATTGACCTAAAAAGCCGAGAATTTCAAGCATTAAAACCACTCCGTGTAAAGAATAGTAAATTCTATGAGGGAACGGTTTTAAATTTGCAAGTCCTTTTTTACTTATTCAGACTTTTATCAACCTGCATCATAATTGCGCACTCCATACGCTTTCTGAACAGCTTGCAGCCGTACTCGTATATCCCGTTGATTGAGCCGGTAGCGTGATATGCATTTGCTGCGCAGCCTCCGCTGCAGAACAGCTTAGCCCAGCAATCCTCACATTCAGGTCTCGCGTAAGCGTTGCACAGCTTGAATTCATCCTGCTTTTCTTTATTAACAATGCCTTTCCAGATATCGCCCATAAGATAGCTTTCGTCGCCAACAAACTGATGACAGGGATATAAATCTCCCCAGGGCGTAACGGCAAAGTATTCGCAGCCGGAGCCGCAGCCTGATATTCTTTTATATATACAGGGACCGCCCGTTAAGTCTATCATATAATGATAGAAGGTTATGGGCTTGCCTTCTTTTTCGCGCCTTATCATATCCTTAGCGAGAATTTCATACTGCTCGAAAAGAACGGGCAAATCTTCCTCGGTTAAAGCATACGGGTCATCAGGAGCACATACTACAGGCTCCATTGAAAGCTCCGTGAAGCCTAAATCAGCCATATGGAAAATATCGTTAGTGAAATCTACGTTGTTATGGGTAAAGGTTCCGCGTACATAGTAACCCTTATTCCCCCTGCGCTTTACGAAGTGCTGAAATTTAGGTACGATAGTATCATAACTGCCTTTACCGTTAATTGTCTTTCGGAGCCTGTCGTGGACTTCTTTTCGACCGTCAAGGCTTAAAACAACGTTATGGCATTCTTTATTTGCAAAATCAATTACATCATCATCAACCAGTACGCCGTTTGTTGTAAGAGTAAAGCGGAAGTTTTTATTGTGCTTTTTCTCAATTGAGCGCGCGTATTTGACAATACCTTTTACGACATCAAAATTCATCAGCGGTTCTCCGCCGAAGAAGTCAACTTCAAGATTGCGCCTTTTACCGCTGTTTTCAATAAGAAAATCTATCGCTCTTTTTCCGACTTCAAGGCTCATAAGCGCTCTTTCGCCGTGATATTTGCCCTGACTTGCAAAGCAATATTCGCAGTTAAGGTTGCAGGTATGAGCGATATGAAGGCATAAAGCCTTAATTACCGTATTCTTCTTTTTAAAGTCAAAAGCTAAATCAGCGTAAATATCCTCGGTAAACAGCTTGCCGTTATTCTCGAGCTCTTTAATATCACCAAGACATTCCTCTATATCGGAGGTTGAGATATCGCTGTATTTAGACTGTATTGCTTTAATTATTTCTTCTTTACTTTTATTCTTATACATAGAGATAATATCGTACGCGACCTCGTCTACGGCATGCACCGAGCCGCTGAAAACATCGAGGACGATATTATATCCGTTAAGTTTAAATTGATGAATCATTTTTTACTCCGTAAAATCTTATTTAATATAGGAAAAGCCGTTTAACGCGTGAGCGATAAACGGCATAAATCCCGGTAAATATTACTCTTCGTTTAAGCACTTTTCGCACTGCTGGTTAGCAACGCCGCATGAAGTTTTGCAAGCTGACTGACAGGAAGTCTGGCATTCGCCGCAACCGCCTTCTACAGTGCTTTTCTTTAAATCGCGAGTTTCAATAGTCTGAATTCTTTTCATATTGAAGAACCTCCTTAATTTATATGTAAATTTTATCATAAGTGTCTGTTATTGTCAACTTTAATTAACTTGACAACACATAAATTTTTTCGGGAAGTTTTCCGCGTGTGCTTTGAACGTTAACATTTTCACTTATAAGACGTTTAATATAATCAATTATTTCAGAGCTGATTATCTCCCCCGGCGTTATAATCGGAATACCCGGCGGATAAGCCCATACGTATTCAGCGCTGATTCTGTCAGCGGATTCATTAAAATCTATGAATTCGGTTTTTGTAATATCGCTGAAATTCATAGCTTTTTCAGGTAAAGCAAAATAGTAAGTAAACTTATATTCTTTAGCAATAAGGTCTTTATCAATTAAGCATAGCGCGTTATATAGCTTTTCGTAGTCGGAAAAGTCATCACATACGGTAGTTATAAGAACAACATAGTTCTCGCATGCCATTTCAACCTCTATGTTGAAATCGTCACTGAGTTTTTTTGATAACTCTGTACCGTTTATGTCGGAGTAACCGGTAAATATAATCAGTTTCGTGATATCATCATACTCAAAAACGTTAAGATGATTAAGACTTTTGCACTGCTCAATAAGCTTTTTGCGCTCATCGGAAAGCTTTTCGAGCATTAATCCGCTGCGGCTTATAAAATCAAGACATTCGTCAATAGAAGCCATAAGGACATACGAAGGACTCGAGGTTTCGAATATCGAGAGCTTTATTCTGTATTCCTGTGCGCTTATAAGATTTCCGTTTATATGAGCAACAGCGCACTGAGTAAGAGCAGGAAGCGTTTTATGAAGGCTCATTACCGTAATATCGGCTAGGTTGGCAATATCAGTACAATGCGCGCCGTGAGCAGCGTCTGCCATAACAGGAATATTATATTTGTGAGCGATTTCACAAACAGCCTTTAAATCGGAACGAACTCCCTCGTAAGTAGGCGTTGTAATTACTATAAGCTTCGGCCGGAATGTTTTTATCTTCTTTTCAAGCTCATATATATCAACAGCCTTAAAAATTCCGTATTCGTCAAGCTTAGGTGTAAGATATTCTACCTCAGCTCCTATAAGCTCCAGTGCGTTATATACGGATTTATGACAGTTGCGCGCGATAAGAGCTCTGTCCTCTTTTTTAAGCGCTGTGTGGACACCTGCTGTAATACCGGCAGTTGAGCCGTTTACGAGCAAAAATGAGTTATCGCTGTTATAAATCTCTTGAGCTTTCTTTTCAATTTCACGGATAACTCCCTCGGGATTATGAAGATTATCAAATCCTTCTATCTCGGTAATATCAATATCATACGGCAGTTTGCTGCCTAAAAGCTTTACATTTCTTTTATGTCCCGGCATATGAAACGGGATTTTTTTATTATTCTTTAATTTGTCGTACAGCATTACGCGTTACCGAATTCGAGCAGTCTGAGCTCTTTGTTATGGTCAAGCGCCCAGTCTATACTCCAGTAGCTTGTAAAGAGCAACAGCTTATTGCCTTTTAAATCCTGGATACGTTTTGTATCGGAAGCTAAATCAAGTTCCTTAGGATCAATATCATCGTTATCAATCCAGCGTATGAACTCGAACGGCAGGTTTTCCATTATTATTTCAACATTATACTCGTTTTCAAGCCTGTATTTAAGAACGTCAAACTGAAGCACGCCGACTACTCCGACGATAACTTCCTCCATACCGGCGTCAAGCTCCTGGAAAATCTGAATAGCTCCTTCCTGAGCAATCTGATTTATACCTTTAATAAACTGTTTGCGCTTCATTGTATCTTTTTGACGCACTAAGCAGAAATGTTCCGGCGCAAAAGTCGGAATACCCTTGTACTTAACCTTATGCTTTGCGGTACATACTGTATCGCCTATCATAAAAATACCGGGGTCGAAAACGCCGATTATATCTCCCGCGTATGCTTCGTCAATAACCTCGCGTTCCTGAGCCATAATCTGCTGAGGCTGAGAAAGACGCATTTTCTTTTCGCCCTGAAGATGATATACGTCCATATCCTTCTCGAACTTACCCGAGCAAATTCTCATAAACGCGATTCTGTCGCGGTGAGCTTTATTCATATTAGCCTGAATTTTAAATACAAAGGCTGAGAAATCGGAATCGGTTTCAACAGTACCCTCCTCGGTTTCACGGGGACTGGGCGGCGGAGTGAGTTTTAAGAACTGCTCTAAAAACGGTTGAACTCCGAAATTGGTAAGCGCCGAGCCGAAGAATACGGGAGTTAATGTGCCGTTTCTTACCAAGTCGAGGTTAAATTCATCTCCCGCACCGTCAAGAAGCTCGATTTCGTCAATCAAATCCTGCTTTTTATCCTCAAGTAAATCGTCAAGTTTCGGGTCGTTGATAGGGATAATCTCCTCCTCAACTTCCTTCTGACCGTTATTTGCGGTAAAAGAAAGCACGGCTTTTGATTCTCTGTCATATACTCCCTTGAATTCCTTTCCCGAGCCTATAGGCCAGTTCATCGGACAGGTGTTGATCCCTAATACGGTTTCAATATCTTCAAGTAAATCAAACGGACTTTGAGCGTCCCTGTCCATTTTATTGATAAATGTAATAATAGGAATATGGCGCATTACGCAAACCTTAAACAGCTTTTTAGTCTGATTCTCAACACCCTTTGACGCATCGATAACCATAACCGCGGAATCCGCTGCCATTAAGGTTCTGTAGGTATCCTCGGAGAAGTCCTGATGTCCCGGTGTATCGAGGATATTAATACAGTATCCGTCATATTTAAACTGTAATACGGAAGATGTTACCGAGATACCTCTCTGCTTTTCAATTTCCATCCAGTCCGATACAGCGTGCTTAGCCGATCTTTTCCCCTTTACGGAACCGGCAAGATTAATTGCTCCTCCGTAAAGAAGAAGCTTTTCGGTTAAAGTAGTTTTACCCGCGTCAGGGTGAGATATAATTGCAAAGGTTCTGCGCCTGTTAATTTCGTCCCTTAAATTACTCATATTTTCCTCCATAATTAATTACAACGGTAGTATTTTACTATTTTTAACTTATATATGTCAACAAATAAAACAAAATTTTTAAAATGTTAAAATAATTGTCTAAATATGCTTGACAAATTTGTTATATTATTGTAATATGTTTGTAACAAAAGTGATTTTTCCTATTTTTTCATATACCTTCCAAATTTGGGGCAGAGACAGATGTTTCTGCCTCACCCCATTTTATTAAAGCAAATATGGTGTTTTTATGAATAATTCAGTCGGTATCTATATTCATATCCCCTATTGTCGCAGTAAATGCCCTTACTGCGATTTTTTTAGTTTACGCGGAAATTATGATGATTATAAATCTTATGTAGCCGTGCTAAAGGAGAGTATTAAATACTGGGGTAAAAAATGTGATAAAACTGCTGATACTATTTATTTCGGCGGCGGCACGCCCAGCGTTCTCGGAACTGAATTAATCTGCGAGATTCTTGATTATATATTTAAAAACTTCAGAGTAGATGAAAATGCTGAAATCACTATAGAAGCTAACCCGTCATCAGGAAAGTTTTTTGATTTTTTCGCGGTGAAAAAGCTCGGAGTTAACCGTGTATCGCTCGGAATGCAGTCAGCGGATGAAAATGAGCTTAAGGCTCTGGGACGAATTCATTCGACTTCGGATGTTAATAATTCAATTGAACTGATTAAGCGCAGCGGAATAGATAATATTTCACTTGATTTAATGATGGGTGTACCCGGTCAGAATATGCAGAGCTTAAAAAACTCGCTTGATTTCTGTATAAGCTCAGGTGTTAAGCATATTTCTTCATATATTCTGAAAATTGAAGAAAATACTTACTACGGAAAGAACAGGAATAAATACATCTTCCCTGATGATGACCTGACCTCGGATTTTTATTTGTTTTCAGTAAATTATCTTAATAATAACGGTTTTAAACAGTACGAAATTTCAAATTTTGCGGTTCCGGGATATGAGAGTAAGCATAACTTAAAATACTGGAACTTAGAAGAATATATCGGAATCGGTCCGGGAGCACATTCTTTCTTTAACGGCAAAAGGTTTTATTATGAGCGTGATATACGCTCTTTTAAGGATAATATTCTAATTGATGAAGGCGCAGGCGGAAATCCTGAGGAATTTATTATGCTGCAGTTAAGACTGAAAAAAGGTCTTGATGTAAGTAAATATAAAGAAGCCTTTGGAGAAGATCTCCCCAAAGACTTTTATAGTAAGGCTGAAAAGTATATTAAATCGGGATTTATGGAAAAATCCGATAACAGTATTTACTTTACCCCGAAAGGCTTTTTAGTATCAAACAGCATTATTTCCGAATTAATGCCTTAGTAATAAAAACGGATAAATTTAATAGTATATAAATCGCAGGCTGTCACGTCGTTGGTATCAAGCTCGTTTATAAGCAGGTAATTTTGAGCCACGGCTAATAGATAGCCTGTTTTTGACGTCAGATTATCGCTTCCGATAAGAAAGTCAATAGTAACGCGGCGTCCTATCTGAGTCCGTATAAATCCGTTTAGGTATTGCAGGCTTTGTCTTGTGACTTCATACGGTACAAATAAATCGGCAGCGGTAACTCCGTTCCCGAGATTATTCGGAGTATCGTCGGCGTTATTTTGGATTTCTTCGTTTACAATAGCAGGTGTAGGATAATTATTGCTGTCGGATTTTGTAATAGGCTGATACATCTGTGCCGTATTGCCGTAAATTGGACTTGAATCCTTGAAGGCTGTTTCGTTCACAGCGCTTTGAAGCGCCTGGTTTCTGTCGGGGTTAGGCTCTCTGTCTACGGCGAGTTGTTCTAAAGAAGGAACCGGTACCTGGTCTGAAAGTACGTTGCTGACGCATTGACCGCTCAGGCACCTGTTAAGGTTATACAATTCATTTAAATCAATACTGTTAAAATCATTAGCGTCATTATGTTCTTCGTTGCTAGTCATAATTACCTCCGTTAAGTATCTTTATACGCCTCGGTAGGCGCGTAAAAGCAGTGTTTTCCGATTTTATTATATATAATCCCAACTTTTGAGGGGAAGAAGTTCGGGCATTTTTCGGAAAAGGGATTGAAGAAGAAAAGTGAGTTTCCGACAGATGAGGAGGTGTTTCCGGCTAAAGCCCAGTCAGCTATTTCGTAATGAATGTTTGTTGGGTTCATATTATAAATATTCTGACGGTTATTTACGGTTCTGGTACAGGTGAACTGTCCTTTCTGAAGAATAATAGCACGAACATCTCCGCCGTTTGAAACTCTTGCGAATTCACCGTTTTGCGCATTGACTCTGTTCATTATAACAGAAGCTACGGCACGCATTCCTTCGTCACCCTCCCCTCCCGCTTCACATTGAATTAATCTTGCTAAAAGCTCTCTTTCTGAATATGCCATAAAATCACCATCCGTACTCAGTTTTATAATATGCGTAAAACTAATACTTGACAAAACATAATTTTACAAGTAAAATCTATATGGTAAATACGGAGACGTATCGAAGTGGTCATAACGGGGCTGACTCGAAATCAGTTAGGGAGCAATCCCCCGCGAGTTCGAATCTCGCCGTCTCCGCCAAAAAGGAAGCACGCGTTTGCGTGCTTTTCTTTTTGCGAATAAACGGTGAGATTCGAAAGCCCGTAAAGAAAACGCTCCGGAGGGCACTTTACATAAAGAAGGTGCTCCTCCGGCAGCTTTTGATGTTTTGATTATTGCGGTATAGCATTTTGCTATGCCGTTTTTTGTTGTCTGCGTTTTGACATATTCTTCTGAAAACTTTTCTCGAAATCTTCAGGACTGAGAACATTAATAATCCCCACACCCTTGTAATAAATGTCAATCATCTGGTAGCGCTTACCATCCATATATCTCGGTGCGTGAACCTCGATTCTGTTAATCAGCTCATTGACAAGTTCTGCTGTAAGTTTTTCAGGTCTGGTTATTCTTTTCACCTTGTTAATGAACTTCTGCAGATTATCGCTTTTATCTGTTTCAGAGTTGAGATAGTTTTCAAGATCAGGAATTTTCGTTTTCAGCTCTTGCTGTTCCGTCTCGTAGCGTTTACTGAATGAGTCAAATCGTTCATCGGAAATCTTACCGCTAACATTGTCCTCATAGATTCTTATTATCAGATTGTCGATTTCTTCTATACGCTTCTTAATTCGATTCAACTCACGCTGTTTGGCAGCAAGCTCCTTGCGCTTTTCCTCAGTATAACAATCCATCTGCTTCCTTGCAAATTCCTTTTCATACGCTTGAATATTCAAAAACACTCTTTGAACGTTCTCAAGGACAAGCTCTTTGACTGTTCGTTCTCTGATATAGTGAGCCGTACAATTATCGGTATCAATCACATATGACGAGCAAGTAAAATTGGCAGGATCATTTGTCTTGTGATATTCCGTATGATAGTACAACTTGCGTTTGCAATCTGCGCAGAAGATTACTCCCGAAAATATACTTGTGATTCCTCGTCTGGTCGGTCTACGCTTGTGCTTACGCAGCTGCTGAACAATTCCAAAGGTTTCTCTGTCAATAATCGCAGGGTGTGTGTTTTCAAAGATAACCCAATCTTCCGTTGGATTTTTAATTATTTTCTTGTTTTTGAAAGACTTTGTTTTCGTTCGGAAGTTGACGGTATCGCCGCAATACTCCTGCCTTGAGAGAATATTGGAAACTGCCGCAGGACTCCAGTTGTACGGTTTTGACGGTGACTTGCCTGACTGTCTACTTATACTGTACCAGTATTCCGTTGGAGTTAGAATCTTTTCAGATTTTAGCTGATTGGCAATCTGCGACGGTCCGAGTCCCGATAAGCACATCTTAAATATACGCCTGACAATCTCTGCAGCCGGTTCATCTATGAGCCATTCGTCTTTATTGTCAGGATTTTTCATATATCCATACGGCGGATTGGTAGTCAGCGGTTTACCTGACTTGCCTTTGCTTTGAAACACCCTGCGGACTTTATCGCTGGTATTTTTGGCGTGCCATTCATTGAATAAGTCCTGCATAGGTACAAGATCGCTGATACCGTTCTTGGTATCGATGTTATCCATAATGGCGATATAGCGAATGCCCATTCGGTCAAATTCTTCTTCCATCAAGGCTCCGACCACCAAGCGGTTTCTGCCTAATCGTGAATGGTCTTTGACAATCAGCGTTCCTATTTTGCCTTCCTCGCCTAGCTTCATAATCTCATTAAAGGCAGGACGGTCAAAGTTTGTGCCGGAAAAGCCGTCGTCTATGAATAGGCGAGTATTTTTGAAACCATTTTCGACAGCATATTTTTGTAAAATTTCTGTTTGATTTTTAATTGAGCCCGATATGCCTTCGTTCTCGTCATCACGGGAAAGCCGACAGTACAGAGCGGTGATTTTGTTTTTATCTGACTGTTTACTCATTTTGCTCCTTTCCACAGTCGGATATGTCTTTGTAGGATAATCCTATTATAACATATCTGACTGCTAAATTCAACACTT
>CAJOFK010000010.1:6542-42006 GCA_905234015.1 uncultured Ruminococcus sp. | reverse complement strand
CACTTACTGCTCACGGACGAGGGCTTTCCCTCTCCATATCATCAACAGTAATTCTCGGTCGGAATTTTACACTTACCGACAGTTTTCGAGTGGTATATTCGCCGTGAATATACCTCACAAATACACCTATTGTTATAATAAGCGTACCTAATTATTATACATTTTACTATATTTTATGTACATTTGTCAAGAGTTTTCGAAGAAATATACCAAAAAGAAGGGTTCTTTATGATGGGTATAAAAACCAAAAAAATAACCTTGGAAAATTTAGGCGGAGAGTGGCTTTCTTTTAACCGAAATTCGCTGAAAAAAAGCTCGTTTCAGACCTACGAATACCTTTTTGATAAGCATATTTTACATTCTGAGCTATCATATTTCCCTATCGGAAAAATAACCACCGAGGATATTGTCAGCTACTCTGACGAGCTGCTTAATTCCAACCTCAGTCCAAAGACTGTTAACTGCATTTTGATGACGATTAACCAGATTTTTAAGTACGCTAAGGAAATGTACGGCTTTAAACCTCCGAAAATCAGGTATGTTAAGGATATTAAGCGTGAAATGCGGGTGCTTTCCGCTGCCGAGCAAAGCAGGCTTGAAAGATATCTTAAAGAAGAGCCGGATAATTATAAGACCGGAATGTTGTTCGCGCTTTATACCGGGGTGAGAATCGGCGAGCTTTGCGCGATTAAATGGGGCGATATCCGCGACGGTGCCGTCAGAATAAATAAAACCATGCACCGCCTTAAAGACGAGCATGGCAAGAGTGTTGTTATGATAGACAAGCCTAAGACCGAAAGCTCAAACCGCACTATTCCGCTGCCGGACTTTTTGAATGAGATTGTTGAGAATATGCGCGGAGATGACGAGTCTTTTTTCCTCTCCAGCGAAAGAGTATTGAGGGTTGAGCCGAGGCTTATGCAAAAAAGGTTTAAAAAAGCAGCGGAGGATTGCGGACTTGAGGGCGTTACCTTCCACACCCTGCGCCATACCTTCGCCACGAGATGTATTGAATGCGGGTTCGACGCTAAAACGCTGAGTGAAATACTCGGACATTCGGACGTTAAAACCACGCTTAACCGTTATGTGCACTGCTCGCTTGAGCTGAAAAAGAATAGTATGAATTTACTTTCCCGAATCGCTGTTTAAGGCGGTTCGGGATTTTTCATTTCTCGATTTATTGAATTGTGTAAAAAACGGTCGCTTATTATAACAATAGGTGTATTTGTGAGGTATATTCACGGTGAATATACTGCTCGAAAAATGTCGGTAAGTGTAAAATTCCGACCGAGAATTACTGTTGATGATATGGAGAGGGAAAGCCCTCGTCCGAAAGCTGTGAGTTTTCGCAGATAGGCGCAATTCTATCATTGCTGCCGTGTATTGTCAACATAGTTCATTCCGAGGTCAGACGGGAAAAGGTTTAGGTTTTTCACGCGCCGATAATCGGGTTGAGAACGAAATAATACGAATCTTAACTCGGATTTAAACAATTAATTATTAAATTCTAACAATTATTAATTGTTAACGCGCAATCGCGCAGAACGGAGGTTAATTTATGAAAACAAAATTGCTACGGTCTTCAAAGCCGATAGTTTCTATTCTGTTAGTACTTGTTTTAATGATCACAACATTAGTGACAGGTGCAATCGCTTCCAGCACATCATCGTCATACGGCACAACAACCAAGTCAGCAGTTAAATCGGATGATACTAAATTAAGTGCAAAAAGCGCAGATACTTCATCAACTAAAAAATCAGCTGCATCAACAAAAAAGGTTAAAAACCGTACAGGCGCGGCGAACGTGTATGGTATTTCGGGTTCGTTCAACAGCTGGACTACAACAGCTAATTTCAACTCTTCAGGAGTATATACCGTTGATTTAGCAGCAAATACATCCTATACATTTAAGGTTATTTCTACTTACAGCGGTACAGCTTGGTACGGAGCAAGCAAAACTTATACAGGTTCTGATAATGAATACTATTTTAATACTAATAATAGCAACAACGCAACTCTTACCTCTACATACGCAGGAACCTATACCTTCACATTAAAGCGTGAAGATAATAGTGACGGTGCTGTAGCTATCGGAGTTACATATCCAACCTCAGGCAGCGGCGGCGGAAGCAGCGGCGGTGGTGATCTTTCAAGTGCTCCGGGTTTATGGATTTACGGTAATATAAACGGTGCGACAAACTGGACCGCTTCATCAGGCGGAAAAGCGCTTACGGCTGTAAGTTATGATGGAACATATTATTACTACAAATATAGCTTTAACGCAAATCAAGCTCATTACTTTAGATTTACGAATGATGAGGGAAAATCTTTTAATCCGCAAAATAACAGTAGTAATGTTACCGTTTCAAATAATGCTACCAGTATGAGCGGCACATGGAAAGACGGACAGGACGGTTCGCAAAACCAAGCGTTCACCATTTCCAGTTCTGCTGGTAAGAAAACTTTATGGGTAAAGTATAAAAGTGATAAAAGCAGCGTCAGTTGCTGGTATTCTGCTCCGACTTACTACCTTACAGGTTATGTTAACGGAACTGATACGACCGGCACAAGTTATGCTTTTACTAACACCTCGGGAGATACTTATACATATACGCTAGCTTCTACAAGATCTACTCAGTATGTCACTGTACGAGATACAAACAGCAATGCTTTCCATCCTGCTACTCACGCTTCGGGTTCGGGTGTAGCCGCGGCTATTCAAAATTGTGACCGTTCTCCGGGCAATGATAACAAATGGTTTGTAAGCGGCGCGTCGGGCAAAAACGTAAAATTCACCTGGAATGCCGCAACTGGTGTTCTTTCATGGGAAATCGGCAACAGTAACGTAACTGTTTATGCTAAAGACGGTGCGGCGCCGATAGACTGGGACAATAAAACTCACGCAGGCGCTACAGGTCTAAGCGGTTATAACAGTAAATATTTATATAACTTTGCCGCGATAGCAAAAACCTCGATGACTCTTGATGACGGATCTGCTATATCCGGAAAGTCTACGGTTGTTTGCGATATTAACAATGCTTCTGCATATTACTATGACAGTGAGTATGAGACTGCTTCAATAGAAGCGGGTACTAAGATTAAACTCACTACAACTATCACCAATTACAATAGCTGGCGTAGTAAATATTATGTAAAGGGTTGGTGTATTAACGGCGTCACCTATAAGAGCGGTGATAATGTTAAGGGTGCTAATACAGGCACCTCCGACGGTACAAACGGCGTATACACAATGTATTACACTATCCCGGCAAACTCCGCCGCTAATACAAAATTTGAAATTACACCTATCTACTATTTTACTGACAGCAGTAACTGCATCACCTTCTATCTTGAAGGTTTTGATGATAAAATGCAGAATGAAGCCGGTTGGGGTAACACTCCATACGCTTTCCCGTTCTACGGAGATATTTACGGTTACCAGGACAGCTTCGGCGTATATCCCGGACAGCCGATGGTATATGTTGACGGAAAGTACAGCATGGATATTCCGATTAACAGTAAAGCGATTTATTCTACTACCAACGACGGAACAAAAATCAAAGGTGTAACTGTAAGTAACGGTTACGCTGATCACGTTCATAAAAACTTAATCTACGGCTGGACTACAGGTACAGATGTAGGCGATGATAATAAGCATATGCAGACCTACGACTTTGACGACTTCTATAAGATTTATAACGAGAAGCGCGACAGTCAGGGTAATAAACCGAACTCTATTATTATGCGTCTGAAAAGAGAGACAACAGCCTATAACCGTAATCTTTACGGTGACGCTAACAACGGTATTAACTGGAGTTACTCAAAAAGTAATCCGAATTCGAGTCTTACATACTCTGATGTAACGACTATCGCGGGAAGCAGCCGAAACGGATGGGAGCTGCTTACAGACCGTTACGGTAGACCTGTTGACCTCTTCGGAAACGTAATAAGTACCTCTTACAGCGCGTCTGATGAACAGTCTAAACCCGCTATCCGCGTTATCTCTACAGGATATAACGAAACGATTTCCGGTGACTACGGTACCGGTTGGCTCATTTATACTCCTTCGTCAAGCAGCGGATACACGACGGCTGTTACAAATGCTGACGGAACCTCGGCAGGTTACAGAAGTACCAGCAGCGGCTACACATTGCAGACAGCAGCTTCTAACAGAAAGGCTGTTCCGCCTTCAATATTCCTCCTTTCTTCAGCAGACAGCTTCAGCACTACTACTTACCCCGGCGTTTCAAACAGAACCTTTGACGGCGTTACTTACAGCGATCAAATTACTAACTACAAAACGCTTTACACTAATTTAAAAACAAGCGGCACTTCCGGCAGCAATGCTGTTGGACGTTATGTCTACATTACCTACGAGAAGAACGCTCAGAGAATGGGTAAGAACGCTTCTACCTCGGGTGACTACGGCGCATACAGAATGGACGCAAGATGGTACTACACCTACGCGACCGATATGGTAAGCGCAAATATTAAGATTCAATACTGGAACGGTTCTGCATATGTAGACGAGTCTTCATATACTTCGGGCTACAACAGTAAAACAAATAAAGGTTCACACACAAGCTGTCAGGCATATTTTACTAATTCATCTTTTGACGGCGAGAGGGAATCAGGAGACGTATTAATTAACTCGGGTAACTTCGAGTTTACAGCTAAATCAGCTGCAGGATGGGTATTTGACAGCTGGCAGATTGAGTATGACGGTGGTACTTATACAGAATTAAGTGATAAAGCTACAGCCTCGACTCCGATGTCTGCTAAGGATACACTTGTCGCTCGATTTAAGCCCGTTACTTCAGGATATTTAAATCTCTCACATAACCTCAGCTCTGATTCTACGGGTTCAGGTACAACACAGATTCGTGTAGAATTTTATTCAAGCGATGCTAAAACTGATTTGCTCTACGATTCAGGTATATCTGAAGATGACGTAACGCTTGACAGCGATTACATTACTAATGCCCTGAAGGATGCCTATATTCAGGTTACACTGATTACTGCCCCAACCGGTGACGATAATTTCGTCAATATGACGTGTTCTAAATCAGCACAATTCGGAGGAGTAACTACTAAAACCGGCAGTAACCCATATACCTTCGGCTTTAAGGTGAGCACTCTCTTTAACTCGGGAGGAACTTCTCAGAATGTATTATCTGTCGAGTATTTCTCGAAGATTACTATTCAAAACCATTATTACACATTCACTTACACGTATCCGAAACGCGGTAGCACTACGAATAACGGCTCATTTAAGGTTGACGGTACCTTTACCTCTAAAGAGTATGAGAAATATGTATCGGGCGACCACGTTCTCAGCGGCGCTTTTGTAAAGGCGAAGGCTCCCTTCGAGAGTAACTTTAATAAGAATATGACTTTAAACTACAGCACAACATATTCTAAAGCTTCTGCTTATAACACATCTACTTACAGGTTTACTGTTAGTGTTAATTATACGCAGGAGGATGATGTCGATTCTTATGCAATTTTTGACCTTCCTTACTCATACTACACAGCCGCAGGCACAGCAAGCGGCGTAAGCTATAAAAAGTATACAGCTAAAGCTGAGGGGTCAGGCACAAATCAGGGTAAGATTCTTGAATCGGAAGATGAGCCTACTGTAGAAATTGATACACAGTACGGAAGATTCTTCACTTCTACCGCTACTTATAACGAGGACAGAGCAAAGAAAATTATTGATCCTGCTGACGTAAACCATACGGGCAACGACTTTATTACCGCTCCCGAGCAGATTTATTCTTCCGACGGTTCAACAGTTAAGTACTTTGCATATTGGTCGGTAAATAACGTTAATAATACCGAGGAACTTTTTAAGATTTATTATCCTGACTTTAACTATCGTTCTTATGGAAACTACTATATTATTCCGGTCTACAGCGATGATGAAGCTGATTTCTGGCATAATAACTACTCCGACGGCGGTGATACATCATCCGCTTCTATACTCTACCTCGGAAGCACCCGTAACCAGTGGAACAGTTCGACCTCACAGACAACCGATAGCCAAGCAACTGCAGCTGACCTGATTTATAATGACTTTATGCTTTCTTATAACTACAAAGGTCAGGAGGTTAGCTCGAGCAGCAGTGTAAGTGACTGCGGAATGATTATTGAAGCTGTTCCTACTACAAAGGGCGGTTCAACAGTAGCTCAGGGCGATGCAAGCACCCCGGATACAGCTTTATATAAGGCTCAGTATGACAGCACTATCCCGGATGCTTCTACGCTTAACGGTATTGTGAACAGCGGCTCCTCAGGCAAATACATAAGAGTTAATTCAGCAGACGGAACAAATTCCATTAAGTCAAAGCTTAATGATAAGAATCGTATCGAGTTTAACTATTCTTTCTATAGTCAATATGGTCAGAGCGGTTATTTATTCAAGAATAATTCAAATGTTGATAATTATGTATTCAGAGCGTATGCCTATATTAAGGATTCCTCCGGTACGATAACTTACAGCTCGCCTGCATACTTCTGTATGCGATATACGGCAAACAGATAACAGGAAGGTGAATGGTAAATGAAAAAGGCTTATTCTAAACCTGAATTTGAAAAAATAGAAGTTAAAGTTAAATATGATGTTTTAACAGTCAGTGATCCTGAGCCGACAGTCACTGAAGGCGGCGGCGGAGCAAATCCCGGTTGGGGAGATAACTGGTAATATTGGCTTTAAAACACTATTGCAGGCTTTACTATGCTGCAGCCTGCTTTACGATAAGGATGTCTTGATATGAAAAAAAAATCAGTATTAATCTTATCGATGATATTGGCGGCGGTTATTCTATGTTCTTCTTTTTTCAGTGTTTATGCTGAAACAATATATACCTATAAAGGATTTTCCTATACGGTATTATATGACGACTATATATCAATCTGCGGTTGGGACAACAGCAAAACAAGCGTTGTTGTCCCGGCGCAGCTGGATGGCAGTTATATTAAGGAAATCGCGAATCAGGGTATGCGTAATAACGAGTATATTACTTCGATAGATATGGGTAACGCAAATTATTTGACTCGAATCGGCAGTATGGCTTTTAAGGGTTGTACCGGTTTAAACGATAATATTTCTGTACCCATAGGAATAACCGAAATTGGTGATCAAGCATTTCAGGATTGTACAGGGATTAAAAGTTTTGATTTTTATCCAAACAATCTTTCCGTACCGGCACAGTGCTGTTACAATTGTTCATCTTTAAATAAAGTTATGATTGCCGACGGAGTTCCGTCGATAGAAAAACTGGCTTTTGCTAATTGTCCGTCACTGGAGTACGTAAGAATTCCCAGCTCAGTAATCGATATTAAATCTTCTGCTTTTAAGGATAGTCCGAATGTTGTCATCAATTGCTACAGAGACAGCTACGCTGAACAGTTTGCTAAAGATAACAATATTAAGTATTATTATCTTGATATTAATCTCGGCGACGCTAATGATGACGGCGATGTTAATATCCTCGACGTTACATTTATACAGAAGTATAAAATCGGTATCAAAGAATTCAGTTCGGATTTCGCTATGAAATGCGCGGACGTTAATAAGAGTGGGGACGTTACTATCCGTGACGCTACGCTGATTCAGGCTAAGATAGCAAAATTAATTAATGAATTTTAAAAAACAGTAAAAACCTTTTGTATAAAAATTGACTTCTACGTTTTTGTTTTCATAAATTTCTTTTTAAGAAAAGGAACTGCTACAAATGCAGTTCCTTTTCTTTGTGCAGATATTTTTTTGTATTTTATATTTCAAATTTTGTTCCGTCTTCTCCGAGCGAGAAAACGGTTTTTTCAGTTTGATTTTTGATGTTTTCGTAATCCTCATCAGTCCATTCGGGATTTTGATGAATCAAAATTATCTTTTTAAAGTTCTTTTTGCTTAGTCCTTCTATCAGCATAGGCAGGGAAGAGTGCTTCGAATTTCCCGTGTCTGAGGTTTCCCAGCATTCGTGAAGTAATACCGCGCCTGAATTATCTTCTTTAAATAACGAAGGCACAAATGCTGTGTCGGTAGCATAAATCAGCTTTTTGTCGATTGAAATCTGAAAAGACGGCGCCGAGTGAATCTGTTCCTTGATACCTATCTCGATATCGCCGATTTTAAAGCCGTCGGCTGTATAATCACGACATTCAACCTGCTTTGCTATTTTTAGCAGAGGTCTTGAGAAAAATTCTGTCCTCAACAGCTCGGTAAGATAGCCCTCTGTGCCCATAGTGTAATACGGCTTTCCGGGGCCGTGAATAACGAGCTTTTTCTCCTTAACATAAGGTAAGAGATAGATTATGCCTATTGTATGGTCAAGGTGATAGTGGGAGAGAATAATCGAAACCTCGTCGTACTTACTGAGAGTTTCTTTATACTTGCAGAGATTTGAAATACCTGTACCCATATCGAGAATTATCAGGCGATTTTTGTGCTCAATCATAAAGCAGCTTGTTTCGTTTTTGCCGGGAATCCACCCTGAGCATCCGAGTATATGAAGTTTCATACATGCCTCCGGTTATTATGGATACCTTTAATCTATAGAAATAACCTTGTATCCAGCTTTATTTATCGCTTCGGTAATTGTTTTGTTATCGAGTGTGACGTCTGCTGTTGCGCTGTTATCGGAGAGGCTGACGGTTACGGGCATGTCGGTGATTGACTCTAAAGCTTTCTGAACTCTGGCGACACAATGCTCGCACATCATACCCTCGATTTTTATAACCTTGCTGTTTGAGGTGGTGTCGTCGGGCGTTATAGTTTCAAAATTATTAATCTCTTTTATATCGGGAATAATGTTTTTCGGTTTAAAACCTCTCAGTCTTAAAGCGTTTGATACTACGCAGATTGAGCTTAAGCTCATTGCGATTGTGCCGAACATAGGCTCAAGCTGCCAGCCGAGTAGATTGTAAAATGCTCCCGCGGCTAAAGGAATACATATTATATTGTATATAAAAGCCCAGAAAAGGTTTTCCTTTATATTCCTTACTACAGCGCGGCTTAACTCAAAAAGCGTTACAACATCGGTCAGCTCGCTTTTCATTAATACTATATCGGCTGAGTCGATAGCGATATCCGTTCCGGCGCCGATTGCGATTCCGACGTCTGCGGTAACAAGGGCAGGGGAGTCGTTTATTCCGTCGCCGACCATTGCGGCAGCTCCGCTTTTCTTATATTTACGCACAATCTGCTCCTTTTGATGAGGCAGAACCTGAGCGTATGCCTTTTTTATATTCGCTTTTTTCTGAATAGAAGCGGCAGTCTGCTTATTATCTCCGGTAAGCATAACGGAGGTTATTGTGAGGGCGTCAAGCTGCGCAACGGCATTTTTACTGCTCTCTTTTATTGTATCGGCAACCGCGATAACGCCGATTACTTTTTCATTATCGGCAAAGAAGAGGGGAGTTTTACCCTCGTTGTATAATTCTATTATAGAATTATTATCGAATTCAATATTCATCTTTCTTATGAATGAATAATTACCCGAGTAATAGGTTTTTGAGTTTATCTCTGCTGATACTCCCGCGCCTGTGTAGGATTTAAAGTTTTCGGCATTTATTAAAGTTATGTTATTCTCTTTAGCGTATTCAACTACCGCTTTTGCAAGCGGATGTTCGGAGTTGTTTTCGAGGGAATAGGCGATTTCTAAAAGATTATCGGAGTATGATAAAACATCCGTGACCTTGGGCGAGCCTGTGGTAATTGTACCGGTTTTATCGAGGATAACTGTTTTAATCTTGTTAGCAGTTTCGAGCGCTTCGGCGGATTTTATGAGTATTCCGCAGCTTGCCGCTTTTCCCGTACCGACCATTATCGCAGTAGGAGTTGCGAGCCCGAGCGCGCAGGGGCAGGAAATAACCAGTACGGCTATTCCGAAGGATATCGCCTTACCGACTTCCATACCCGAAATAAGCCATATAATAGTCGTTATTAAAGCTATTGCGATTACCGAGGGTACAAATATCCCCGCGACTTTATCGGCTATTCTGGCAATCGGAGCCTTCGAGGTTGTTGCGTCCTCAACGAGCTTTATAATCTTTGAAAGGGTAGTTTCGCTTCCTGTGCTTACGGCTTCGATTTTTATGTATCCCGAATTAACTACGGTACCTCCAATAACGCTGTCGGATATCGCCTTATCAACAGGAATACTCTCGCCTGTGATAGCGCTTTCGTCAACGCTGCAGCTTCCGTTTACTATAGTTCCGTCAACAGGAATTGACATACCGTTTTTGCAGATAACGATATCTCCGTTTTTAACCTCGCTTGTTTGAATTTCATGCTCCTTACCGTTCTTTTCAACTAACGCAGTTTTCGGAGTAAGCTTAATTAGCTTGCTGATTGCGGATGAGGTTTTGCTTTTACTTTTACTTTCGAGGTATTTTCCGATCGTTATAAAGGTGAGTATCATACCTGCGGATTCAAAATAATAATGCAGACCTAAAGCCGAGGCTTCGGGCATAGTATAGCCGTTTACGGTACATACCGTCATAACGTAAAGGCTGTAGCCGATTGAAACTCCGGCTCCCAGAGCGATTAAAGCGTCCATATTAGGGCGGAGTTTTATTAGCGACTTAAATCCGCTTATAAAAAACTTTCTGTTGAGTATAAGTATCGGAATTAAAAAAATAAGCTGGCATAACGCGAATACAGTCATATTTTCAATAATGCTTAGATGTATTCCGAGCATATGACTCATCGCAACTGCCATAAGCGGAATAAGGAAAACGACGGAGAGTATAAGGCGTTTTTTAACCTTATCGCTGTCTGTGTTATACTGCTCCTCGCCGGAGGTGTATAGCTTTGCGCCGTAGCCTGCCTTTTTAACCGCGTTTATTATATCCTTATTATTTATAAGGTTTTCGTCAAATTCAGCCTCCATCGAGTTCGTAAGCAGGTTGACGTTAGCTTCCTTTATGCCACTGAGCTTACATACCGACCGCTGAACGGCGGCTGAGCAAGCCGAACAGCTCATTCCGGTTATAGAGAATTTTTCTTTTTTCATAAGAAACACCTACAAAATTACTATGTTAAAATTTTATCATAGCATAATAACTAAGTCAATATAAAATACAATAAAAAGACCTGCCTGAATTAACAGACAAGTCTTTTAAAGGAGATTAACTTGCGTTTCTGATTTGAAGTCTTAGCTTATCCGCAATCATAGCAATAAACTCGCTGTTTGTGGGCTTTCCGCGTCCGTTGTGAATAGTATAGCCAAAGTACGAGTTAAGTATTTCAACGTCGCCGCGATCCCACGCGACCTCTATTGCGTGTCTGATAGCTCTCTCGACTCTTGACGAGGTAGTTTCATACTTTTTAGCTACTCCCGGATACAGCTTCTTAGTAACTGCGTTTATTATATCGGGATTTTCAATAGACATAATAATTGAGTCTCTTAAGTAGTTATATCCTTTTATATGTGCAGGTACACCGATTTCGTGAAGAATTTCCGTTACCTTAAGCTCGATTCCGAATGAATCAAAGTACCTCGGAGAGTTGTCTTTATTCTTACCCTTTTTTATAAGAGTTACAATATCCTCGCAAATCGCGTCCATATTATACGGCTTCAGCGCGTAGTAGCCGGCTCCGGCGTTCATAATCTCGCGTTCAAGCGCGGGGCTTGAAAAAGATGACACTACTATCACCAAGGGCTGAATTAAATCTCTTTTACTTATTTCTCTCATAACTCCGAGTGCGTCAAGCCTCGTCATAAAAAGGTCCATTATAACCGCGTCGGGTTTCTCGCTGACTATTTTTAACAGAAGTTCCTCGCCGTCCTTTGAGCAAAAGACAGGGGAGATGTTGTATTCCGAAAGGACGTTAAAATCATCTTCTGAAATTGCGGTTTTTTCTTCTGTTATAATCAGCTTAATACTATCGTTCATTTTCTTTACCTCCGTAAGATTTATTTTACGAATCAATACTACCATAAATTGTCAAAATTGGCAATAGTTTCCAAAAACTTTTTTAAAAAATAATTAAAAAATATTTTTTACGGTTTGCTGATTCTAATAAATTATACAATATATAGTGGTTTGTGAAATGATTCGACACTATATATCGACATATTATGTAACCCGCCGTAAGGCGGGCTTTAAATTCACATCATATTTTCAGCGAAAATCGCGTATCCGTTTTTACAATTATCAACAAATACATGAGTCAGCGCTCCGATAAATTTACCGTCCTGAATAATCGGGCTTCCGCTCATACCCTGAACTATTCCGCCTGTTGCTTTAATAAGCCGCTTATCGGTTACTTCAATTACAAAATTTCTGTTTGAATTTCTGTTTAAATTGCAGATTTCCTTAATCCTTACACTATAGCTTTCAGGCTTTGTTCCTTTTACGGTTGTAATGAGCGTTGCACTGCCGGGTTTTATTTCTTCCTTTTGAGCGGTTTTATAAAGCTTCTTCTTATCGGCCTGAGTTTTTAATTCTCCGTAAATACCTATCGGCGTATTGGTGATTATATTTCCGATTGTATTATCGGTAAAATATCCGTTTAAGGTTCCTATATTATTATTTTCGGATTTTTTTACGCTCGTTATATTTGCTTTTAATATTTCGCCTTTTTTACTCGGCATAATTCCTCCGGTATCGCTGTCACAGATTCCGTGTCCTAAGGCTCCGTAAATACCTTTTTCCGGATTGTAGTAGGAGATTGTTCCGATTCCGGCGCAGCTGTCCCTAACCCAGATTCCGAGCCGGTATTTTCCTTTAGAGTTTCGTTTCGGCGTAATATTCAGCTTGATTAAATCTCCGTTGCGGCTGAGTTTTATTATAAGCGGAACTTCGTTAAAGGCTTCTATTCGCCTTTCAAGCTGTTCATTGCTTTTTACATTAATATTGTTTACGCTCAGTATTATATCGTTTATGCGGATTCCTGCGTCCTTAGCGGGGCATACTTTTTCGCCCTTCGATATAAAGCTTTCAAATTTAGTTACCATAACTCCCTTGCAATAAAGCTTCAGTCCGAAAGACTCTCCGCCAATAATTACCGATTGCGTTTTTGCCTCGGCAGGTATTATACAGATTGATAAGGAAAAAATAATAACAAGAATTGTCGGCATAATTCTTATTTTTATTTTTTTAAACATTTTTTCACCTCCTTTCAATTTGCTCTATTATTTTTTGAAAATATAGTGTATAATATGATGGTAATAAAAATCTGAAGAAATATATTGTTAAGAATATTATCATTTATGCGATTAAAAGCATAGTTTTTCCGATATTTTCAAGGGGTAAATATGTTAAGTGAAAAAGTAAAAAAGCTTTCGCTTTCCGACAGCGAAGTTAAAAAGCGAATAGAAGAAGGGCATATCAACAGGAACGCCGCTTCACGCTCAAAAACAATAAAGAAAATTATTCTTGAAAATACTCTTACTCTGTTTAATTTCCTTAATTTGTTTTTGATGGTTCTCCTGCTGCTTGTCGGCTCTTATAAAAATATGCTTTTTATGGGAGTTGTTTTATGTAATACCGTAATCGGTATAGTTCAGGAAATTCGTTCCAAAAAAGCAATAGACAGGCTTTCTATTGTAGTGACCAGTAATATAGATGTCGTAAGAAACGGCGAGATTATTAATATCTCGGTTGAGGAAATAGTTAAGGACGATATCATAATCCTGAAGTCGGGCGCGCAGATACCCTGCGACTGCGTGATAATCGAGGGCGATTGCTATGCTAACGAAAGTCTTTTGACCGGAGAAAGCGACAGGATTGAAAAAGCCGAGGGAGGTAAGCTTTTATCCGGCAGCTTTATTTCCTCGGGAATGGTTTACGCTAAGGTTGAAAAGGTCGGCGGCGAAAGCTATGCTTCCAAGCTTCAGCAGGAGGCTACATATCATAAAAAGATAAATTCGGAAATTATGTTTACGCTCAACAGGATTATCAGATTCTGTTCTATAGCGATTTTCCCGATGGGTATTGCGCTGTTTATAAACCAGTATTTCTTTAATCATATGAGCCTTGAAAATACTGTTGTAAGCACAGTCGCCGCGCTTATCGGTATGATTCCCGAGGGCTTGATTCTGCTTACGAGTACCGTTCTTGCGGTTTCCGTAGTACGCTTATCGAGAAAGAACGTGCTTGTTCAGCAGCTTTTCTGTATTGAAACGCTTGCGAGAGTCGATGTTTTATGCCTTGATAAAACCGGTACTATTACAACCGGCGAGCTCGAGGTTGTTGAGATTAAGTATCTTAACGGTGATAAAGAAAGCATAGATACAGCTCTTAAATCGCTTTCGGAAGCGTTTATAGACAAAAACGCTACGATGAGCGCGATAGATCATTACTTAAAATGCAATACGCTTAAAGCTGATAAAATAGTTCATTTTTCGTCAGAGAAAAAGTGGTCGGGCGCAAGGCTTGAGGATAATAAGAGCTATGTTGCAGGCGCGGCTGAGTTTATTTATAATAATTCTAATAAAGAATTATTTGACGAGATTTCAAAAATTGACGATACATTAAGAGTGATAAGCGTCGGCGTAAGCGACGGGGACTTTAAGGAAAACGACGGGCTGCCCGATAATATCAAGCCCTTAGCTCTCGTTATTATTAAGGATAAGATAAGAGAAAACGCCGATAAAACGATTCGCTACTTTAACGAGCAGGGCGTTAAGCTTAAGGTTATCTCCGGCGATAACGATAAAACGGTGCGCAGGATAGCTCAATCCGTAGGTATTATTAATTCCGAAAACAGCATTGACGCTTCTACTATTACCGACGATAACCTGAAAGAAGCTGTTGAAAACTATACCGTATTCGGGCGCGTAACCCCTCAGCAGAAGAAAAAGTTCGTTGAAGCGCTAAAAAGTAACGGCCATACCGTAGCTATGACCGGCGACGGCGTAAATGACGTTCTCGCGTTAAAGGAAGCGGATTGCAGTATCGCGGTAGCCTCAGGCTCGGACGCGTCAAAGAATATCTCTCAGCTTGTATTAGCTGACGATAATTTCGCGTCTATGCCTAAGGTCGTAGCCGAGGGCAGGCGTTCTATAAACAATATCCAGCGAAGCGCGTCGCTGTTTATTGTTAAAACCTTATATTCAATTGTACTGGCGCTGGCTTTTGTATTTATCAACACAAATTATCCGTTCAGACCGCTGCAGCTTTCTCTTATCAGCGCGTTTACTATCGGTATTCCGTCATTCGTTTTAGCTCTCCAGCCCAACCATAACCGTATTCAGGGACGATTTATTAAAAATGTAATTATGCGTGCATGGCCTGCGGCGCTGGTTATTGTGCTTGATGTATTTACGCTGGTGCTCTTTATGCATAATTATTCGTATGATGAGTTATCGACCATGTCTGTTGTATTGACCGCGCTTGTGGGCTTTATGATGGTTGTAAGGCTTTCGATACCTTTTAATATACTGAGAACTCTGCTTGTAATAGTTACGGGAGGCGGACTGCTGCTCGGAATATTTGTATTCGGATTCTTCTTTAACATTACGGCTCTATGCCCGTTTGCGCTGTGGCTTACGATTATACTTGCGGGAATATCTGTTATACTGTATAATGTTTTCTATACAGTCAGCTGCAGAATAGATAAGGTTGATAATTAACAGGGAAGGTATACTATGTTTTTCAAGGTTAACGAGGGCGCTGAAAATATTATAAAAAACGACCTTCATAAAAGGTATCTTATGAGCGGTAAAAGGCTTGCGGGAGAGATTAAGGAGAATAAAATAAAGCTTTTTCTCGAGGACGATTTCGGTAAGCATTCCGCTTTTATGTCGCGCTGTTTTTACGGTACTGTTTCAAAAGACGGTATCTCGGGTAAGTTCAGAGCGTCAAATTATGTAATTGTTTTACTTCTTATATTATTTGCAGTTGCTGTTGAGAGTATAATCGCAGCGGTTATCCTCGGCGGTTACGGCGGGATTATTATGCCGTCAGTTATTATTGCCGCGGAAATATTCTATATTGTCTATCTTAAAAGGCTGTCTTTTGAGCACGACGAGCTTATAAGAAAATATCTTGAAAGTTTATAAGGGATTTGCGTTGCAAATCCCTTGCGGTTTATGTTATAATTCTTTTTGGTGAAGTATATGACCATCAAACTCCCCGACGAAGTAAAAACTGTTCTGAATACGCTTAAGAAAAACGGCTATGACGCTTATGTTGTAGGCGGATGTGTTCGTGACGCTGTTTTAGGGGTTGAGCCTAAGGATTGGGATATCACCACCTCCGCGACTCCCGATAAGATTAAGGAGTGCTTTAAGCCGTATCACCTTATTACAATCGGCGAAAAGCACGGCACTATCGGCGTAGTTGTCAACAAAAAGGTATACGAGGTTACGACCTACAGGATTGACGGAAAATATGACGATAACCGTCATCCCGGCTCGGTTATGTTTACCGAGGATATTGTTGAGGATTTATCACGGCGCGATTTTACCGTTAATGCAATGGCATACAATGAGGAGAGAGGGCTTGTCGACCCGTTTAAGGGCGAGCTCGACCTTAAATATATGGCGCTCAGGTGCGTAGGCGACCCGGATATAAGATTTAACGAGGACGCGCTGAGAATACTGCGCGGCTTAAGATTTGCGTCGGTATATAATTTCAGTATTGAGGGAAACACTTCCGTTTCAATCCTGAGAAATAAAAAGCTATTAAACAATATCTCTATGGAGAGGATTGCTTCGGAGCTTAACGGCATTTTATGCGGTAAGAACGTTAGCTTTATTTTAAGAAGATATAAGGACGTTATCGCGGTACTTATTCCTGAGCTTGTCGCTACCTTCGATTTTGCTCAGAATACGCCTCATCATAATAAAACGGTATGGCGGCATATTACGGCTTCCGTTTCAAATATCGAGCCCGATAAGCTTTTAAGAATGGTTATGTTGCTTCATGATATCGGCAAGCCGCTGGCGCTGAGAACCGATAAGAAGGGAATCGACCATTTTAAGGGGCATAATCATTTCGGCGCCGTGCTTGCTAAAACCGCGCTTCAAAGGCTTAAATATCCGACGAAGTTTATCGAGGACGTCACCACGCTGATTGAGTTCCACGACGTCAGATTTTCCGACAGCAAAAAGCAGATTAAGCACGTTCTTAATAAGATAGGCGAGGAGAATTTCAGACGCCTTATGAAAGTGCAGAGGGCGGATATACTTGCTCAGTCAAAGTACATGAGGGAAGCAAAGCTTAAAAACCTCAGTCTTGCGGAATATTCCTTCGAAAGAATTCTTAAAGACGGCGAATGTTATAAGATAAAAGATTTGAACATAAACGGTTCGGATTTGATTCATCTCGGAATAAACGACGGAAAAACAATCGGTGTTATTCTCGAAGCGCTGCTTGATAACGTTATTGACGAGACGATTGAAAACGATACTATCTCTCTTAAGATAAAAGCGTTTGAGATATACAGAGAGCTAAATTAATATATTAAATATTTATATAATGAAAGAACAGCCGGTAAATTATCGGCTGTTCCTTAGTTTAACGAAAAACTCTTTTATTAAATTCTGACACTCATCCTCGAGTATGCCGCCCGTTATTTCGGGACGGAAGTTGTTTTCCATATTCATAAGATTAACGTAGGAGCCGCAGGCGCCGTTTTTTATATCGTAAGCGCCGAAGTATACCTTCGGGATTCTTGCGTTAATAATAGCTCCTGCGCACATCGGACACGGCTCTAAGGTTACATACAGCGAACATTCCCATAATCTCCATCCGCCGAGCTTTTCGCACGCTTTATAAATTGCCTCGGTTTCCGCGTGAAGAAGAGCGTTTTTGCCCGTTTCGCGGCGGTTATATGCTTTTGAAATTATTTCATCGCCTTTAGTTACAACGGCTCCTATCGGAACCTCTCCGAGCTCAAAAGCAAGCTCCGCCTGCTTTAAGGCTTCCTTCATAAATAATTCGCTGTTCATAATATACTGATTGAAAGTATTACTTCTAACACTACTACTATTAATGTCATTATTATTCCGACCGATAAGAAGGTGGATTTGATTTTTTCCTTAAGCGGATAATTATTATTCTTTTCAACAGAAAAGAAGTTTTTATCTTTGGAAAGGCTGATTACCGAGATAACGGCGCCGATAAACACCGCAACAATAAATGCGAGATAAGCGATATCAACAATCTGAGTGCTGATTAAGTTATTATCCTCGATTATCGAAACCAGCACGCTGGTGGAGTTAATGCAGAAATGAGTAATAACAGCCGGGATAATAGAATTTGATTTAACCGTAATAAATCCGAGCGCAAGTCCTGTTACGAAAGTAAAAGGAATCTGAACTAAATTTCCGTGCATTAAACCGAAAAGAAGCGCAGATGTTAATATTGCGAAGCCGTCGCCGTATTTCCTGAGTTTTTGGAGTATAATGCCCCTGAATGCGAATTCTTCGCCTAAAGCCGGAACTACTCCTACAGCTATGAAGAAAAGAACGCTGTCAATCGGAGTTGTTGCGGTGTAATCAATATCGAAATTGCTTTCTATTCCAATTAATGAAAATGCGTTGAGAATTAACTCGGTCATAAAATCCGCAACAAAAGCAACAGCCGTAGCTATAAAAACGAGCTTTACGGTGAGCCCGGGCTTAACGCGGTTTACGGGAAGAATCTCGGATAAATGAGTATTAGATATTAAACAGTAAAAAAGACCTACGATAAAAAAGCTCATCAGCGATACTACTATGTCGAGCAGCAGCTCGGTGGTTTTATCGAAGTTTGACGCAACAAAGGTTGAAAATATTACACCGGCTATAGCGAGAATATTTAAAACTATAATCGCGGAAAATATATAAAACCCCAGTCCGCTCGAGGTTTTATTCAGTTTTTTAAGTCCGTTTAATTCCATTAAAGCGTATATTCCTTTCAGAATTATTTCAAATAAAATATTACCACAAATATCATTCTAAATCAAGTGCTCGAAAACCCCTTAAATAGTTACATTCTTTTTACAAAAATTGACAGTTTAATTTATTAATATTATACTGAAAACGTACAATTAATATGGTATAATCGTGCTAATTGACTTTACATATTAATTGTGATAAAATCAACTTGGAATTGTATATTCGGAGGTGTGTTATGAATACAGCGATTATTCTTGCGGGAGGAGTCGGCTCAAGAATGGGCGTTGACCGTCCCAAGCAGTATCTTATCGTTAAGGAAAAGCCGATTATTGTATACTGTCTTGAGATTTTCGAGAAGCATAAGAATATTGATAAAATCGTTATTGTTGTAAGCGACGAATGGAAGGATTATGTTACCGAAAATGTCGAAAAGTACGGTATAAGCAAAGTCTGCGGTTATGCTCCCGCCGGAAAGACACGCCAGCATTCGATATATAACGGTCTTAAGGCTACCGAAGAAACCGCTCCCGATACAAAGGTAGTAATTATTCACGACGCGGCTCGTCCGCTCGTATCGGATAAGATTATTGACGACTGTATTACGGGCGCTACGGAGGACGACGGCGCAATGCCTGTTATTTCCGTTAAGGATACTATTTATCAGAGTAAGGACGGTAAGTCAATTGACAACCTCCTTAAGCGCAGCGAGCTTTTTGCGGGACAGGCTCCCGAGAGCTTCGATTTTAAAAAGTATTATGATATACATAACTCGGTTTCCGATGACGAAATTGCCGCTACCGCGGGAAGCAGCGAGATTGCTTACCGTCACGGTATGAAGGTGCGTCTCGTCGAGGGAAGCGAGCGTAACTTTAAAATTACAACCATAGAAGATTTAGAAACTTTTGAAACAATAGTCAACGATTGATAGGAGGGACTGTTATGGATAAAATGAAGGCTTGTGTTTTACACGGCGTCGGTGATTTGAGATATGAGGATTATCCTATTCCCGAGCTCAAGGAGGATGAAGTCCTTCTTAAAGTTAAGGCTTGCGGAATTTGCGGTTCTGATATTCCGAGAATTTTTGTAAACGGTACTTATCATTTCCCGACCATTCCCGGTCATGAGTTCGCGGGACAGGTTGTGGCAGCTGCTTCTAAGGAAAACGAGCACCTTATAGGTACCCGCGCAGCGGTATTCCCGCTGATTCCCTGCAGAAAATGCACCAGCTGCAACAAGGGAGTTTATGAGTGTTGTAAGAGCTATGATTACCTCGGCTCGCGCTCCGACGGCGCTTTTGCCGAGTATGTAAGAGTTCCCGTATGGAACCTTGTTCCTATTGCGGATAACGTATCCTATGAGGAAGCGGCTATGGCTGAGCCTACCGCTGTTGCTCTTCACGCGTTAAGAAGAGCCGGAATTGAAATCGGTGATACGGTTGTTATATACGGTCCCGGTACTATCGGTATGCTTATCGCTCAGTGGGCGAGAGCCTGGGGCGCTAATAAGGTTCTTTTAGTCGGAACCGATTTAAATAACTATGAGTTTATCGAAAGCTTAGGCTTCTTCGATTATTTCAACGCGTCTCACGGCGACCCGATTGAATGGGTTATGCAGCAGACCGGCGGAAACGGCGCCGATATCGCTATTGAGGCGGTAGGCGTTGACGCAACAGCTAACAACTGCCTCGACAGCGTTGCTTCGGGCGGTAAGGTTATATATGTAGGTAATCCGCACGGTGATTTCACCTTTAAGCAGAACACCTACTGGCAGATTTTAAGAAAACAGTTAAGAATTTACGGTACCTGGAATTCTGCTTACAACAATACTCCTCAGAGTGACTGGAGCATCGTTGTTGACGCTATGTCCTCAGGCGCTGTAAAGGTTAAACCTCTTATCACTCAGACATTCCCGCTTGCCGAGATTGATAAGGGACTTGAGATTATGAAGGATCATACCGAGTTTTACAGCAAGGTAATGATAGTGATGGATTAAGAGGTAGTTATGAGGGGAATGCTTTCACCGTCCGTTATGTGCGCCGATCTACTCAATCTCTCCGACGAGATAAAGAAGCTCGACGAGCTTGGAGTTGAATTTCTGCACATAGATTTTATGGACAATAAATTCGTTCCGAATATTACGTTTGATACCAATATGGTAAAATGCTTTAAAAAGCCTATGAAGAATATCCGCCGTGATATTCATATTATGGCTTTTGAGCCTCAGCAGTATTTCGATAAAATGGAAATAGGTTCTGGTGATATGGTTTCCGTTCATTTTGAGGCGTGCGAGGATCCTCACGCGGTTCTTTCGGATATTAAATCACGCGGAGCCGATCCGTGTATTGCGATAAGTCCCGATACACCCGTAGAAACCGTTAAAGAGTTTCTCGACGAGGTTTATGCAATTCTGCTTATGACGGTATACCCCGGGTTTGCCGGTCAGCCTATGGCTCCTAAAAGCATGGAGCGCTTAGCTGAGCTTAAAAAGCTGGTTAAGGATTCCGGCAAGGATATATTAGTTGAGGTTGACGGCCATGTAAGCTGGGATCATTGCGGCGAAATGCGCAAAAATGGCGCAGATATATTTGTCGCGGGTTCATCCTCGGTTTACGGTAAGGATTATCCGCTTGATGAGGCTGTCGAAAAATTCTATAATTTAGTAAAGTAGTTCGGAGGAATGGTAATTGAAGTACAATATTAATATTAACAGTGTTGTTGTTGAGAAGCGGTCTATGACGATAAGCATAACGGGCGAGTTTCTTGACGAAACAATCAATTCAAAATTCCTTTCGACTCCTAAGGTTATTTTGTATTTTGATAACGGTGAGGAGGACCGCCGTATTCCGCTTGTTATACGTTTCAGAGATATAACGTATATCGACGGAAAGTGTATGTTCTCCGGACAATATTCCTACAGACTTGACTACCTTTTCTGGAAAACAAGAGGCAAGGGACTTCCGTTTACATTATACTTCAACTTAAGCTTTGCGGATTTTTATGCTGAAAAGGTTCCGATAAAGGTTGCTCCTCCCGAGTTTACTCAGGATAAAAAGTTCTTTGAGCTTAAGGAGTGCGGCGACCATTTTGAGATTACCTCTAAAATGGATAAGCTTAACGGCTACAGACGCAGGGGCACTATCGTATCGATATTCGATTCGTTTATGAAGATTGTCGCCCTTATTTACTCGGTGGTAATGATACCCATCTTCGTGATTGAAGGACTTTTAACTTTCACCGGCTTTAAGTCTATGCCCTCAAAAATCGAATCCGAAAGTAAGCTTAAGCGTCTTGTATCTTATATTATTTACCGTATATCAAAGGTTTCGAGAGAGAACCTTACTATGGACGGTTATAAGAGAAGCCTTATAAGACGTAAGTATAAGCATAAAAAGCATAAAAATGTTCAGCCTAACAAGATTACTTTCTTCTCCGCAAGAAGGGAAGAGATTTCCGGAAACTTTGAGTTTGTATATAATAAGCTTAAGGATGACAAGAATCTTGATATCAATTTCCTTTTTAACACCAAATCCTTCAGATATATGACGCGTAAGGAGATTGACGATTTCACCGAGGCCTGCGCTACGAGTAAAGTTATCATTCTTGATGAGTTTACTCCGCAGATTCACCTTATTGATATTAAGCCCGAAACTAAAATCGTTCAGCTGTGGCACGCATGCGGAGCGTTTAAGACCTTCGGCTTTACACGACTCGGTAAGCCCAAGGGCTCGCCTCAGCCTACGAGAATGCACCGTAACTACGATTATGTAACGGTAAGTTCCGAATACTGCAAGAAGTGCCATTCCGAGGGCTTCGGTATCGCGACAAAGAACGTTGTACCTACCGGTATCGCGCGAACCGATATATTCTTCGATGAGGAATATAAAGAGAATTTCAGAAAGAAATTCTACAGCGAGTATCCGAACCTTAAGGATAAAAAGATTGTTCTTTTTGCGCCTACCTTCAGAGGCGACCTTAAATCAAGCGCTAGATATCCTATGGAGCTCTTTGATATCAACGAGGTATGCGAAACTCTCGGCGAGAATTACGCCGTTATTATTAAGCATCATCCCTTTATTACCGAGCAGCATCCGATTCCCGAGGAGTATAAGGACAGGGTTATCGACTTATCGGAAAGCACCGAAATCAACGACCTGCTCTTTATTTCCGACGTTATTATCAGCGATTACTCATCACTCGTATTCGAGGCTTCATTACTTAATATCCCGATGCTGTTCTACGCTTTTGATTTACAGGCGTATATTAAGTCGAGAGACTTCTATTTTGACTTTAAGCTTTATATTCCGGGTAAGATTTGCACCAACCTTTATACGCTTTTACAGGCTATTAAGGAAGAGGATTTCGAAGTTGAGAAGATTGAACGCTTCAGAAATATGTTCTTTGACGACCTCGACGGAAAATCCTCGGAGCGTATCGCTAATCTTATCTACAGCTGCTTAGAGTAAAATTCTTTATTATAAAATACTTGACAAATGTATTTTATTGTTATATAATCCTAGAGTAAAATAAAGAAAGGCAGAAATGTCTTCACCTGTGGGGTGCCGTCTGCACGGGTTATACTTACTTAAACTACGTTAAAGGTATGTTTATGTGTATTATGCGCGGACGGATTTCTGTCCGCGTTTTTTACGTATTCAACGCTTTGGAGGTGCTTTGTTATCAGTAAGCATGAAATTCAGATCAATGAAGATATCCGCGACAGCGAGCTTCGTATAATCAGCGCAAGCGGCGAACAGCTCGGAATTATGTCGGCTGAGAAGGCTCTTGATCTGGCGGCTAAGGAAGACCTTGATCTCGTAAAGATTGCTCCTCAGGCTAAACCGCCTGTATGCAAGATTATGGATTACGGTAAGTACAAATTCGAACAGGCTAAAAGGGAAAAGGAAGCCCGTAAAAACCAGAAGATTGTCGATACTAAGGAAGTTCGTCTTTCTCTTAATATTGATACTCACGACTTTAACACCAAGCTCAACAACGCTATTAAGTTCTTAAAGCACGGTGATAAGGTTAAGGTTACTATCCGCTTCCGCGGACGTGAAATGGGACATTCCGAGTTTGGGTATGACCTTATGAAGAAGTTTTCCGAAGCTTGTGAAGAATACGCGGTTATTAATAAGCCCGCGAAGCTCGAAGGCCGGAATATGCTTATGTTTCTTTCGCCAAAGCCAAGTAAGTAATTAGTTAAGGAGGATAAATATTATGCCAAAAATTAAAACACACAGCGGAGCCAAGAAGCGCTTTAAGCTTTCAAAAAACGGTAAGGTAATCCGCGCTCACGCTAACAAATCTCACATCTTAAACAAGAAAACAAGAAAACGCAAGAGAGGTCTTCGCCAGACTGCTTGTGCTGATAAGACAAACGTTGCTCAGATTAAGCGTCTTATCCCTTATAAATAATTTAAGATTTTGAAATTTCTAATTTACGGAGGTATTTAAAATGGCACGAGTTAAAGGTGCGATGGCTACTCGCAAGAGAAGAAAAAAAGTATTAAAACTTGCCAAGGGTTATTTTGGCGCTAAATCAAGACACTTTAAAATGGCTAAACAGGCCGTTATGAAGAGCGGTAACTACGCTTATATCGGCCGTAAGCAGAAGAAGAGAGATTTCCGTCGTCTTTGGATTACGCGTATCTCAGCTGCCTGCAAGGCTAACGGTGTTAACTATTCAACATTTATGAACGGTCTTAAAAAAGCCGGCATTACACTTAACCGTAAGATGCTTTCCGAGATCGCAATTTCCGATCCCGCCGCTTTTACTGCTTTAGTAGAGCAGGCTAAGGCTGCAAAATAATAAAAACGTAAATGCGTTTGGGATAACCCAAACGCTTTTGCTATTTAATTAATTATTTAACCGATATATGATTTATATTAAATCCAAGGATAATCCTTTTATAAAACATTTAAATAAACTCAATAAAAGCCCAAAATACCGCAGGGAAAACCGCGAGTTTGTCGCTGAGGGAGTTCGCCTGTGTACGGACGCCGCCTTATCAAACGCCGAAATAAAGGCTGTTGCGGTATGTGAGGATTCAGTTGAGAAATATTCGTCCGAAATAGAGACGCTGAAAGCCGTATGTGATAAGGTTTACTGTTTATCAAAACAGCTTTTTCGTGATGTCAGCGAAACTAAAACTCCGCAGGGCGTTTTATGTGTTGTAAAAACTCTTGACAAACCTACTCTATTTGATAAAATGGTAATTGGTGGAAAATTTGTCGCGCTTGATAATATTCAGGATCCGTCAAATTTAGGTACCGTTATGCGTACCGCGGAGGCTGTAGGAGTAGACGGAATTATTCTTTCTTCCGACTGCTGCGATATATATTCTCCGAAGGTAGTAAGAGGAAGTATGGGCGCTGTATTCAGGCTTCCGTGTTATATAACCGAGGATATCGCTTCCTTCTTATCTATGCACCGCGAGCTTAAATCTTATGCTTCCGTTGTAGATAAGGAAGCCCTGAAGATTACCGATATTGCTTTTGAGAGCCCCTGTGTTGTTATTATCGGTAACGAGGGCAACGGTATAAAGAGCTCCACTCTTGAAAATTGCGATGAAAAGTTTACAATACCTATGAACGGCAGAGCCGAGTCGCTTAACGCGTCCGCGGCTGCCGCTATAATAATATGGGAATTAATTAAATGAATAATCTGAAATATTGGATTTGGTTTACTCAGGCAATAGGATATTGTACCGCTAAGGCTAAGCAAATTACCTTTCTCTACAACAGCATAGAGGATTTTTATAACGGCGGAGAGAACGAGTGGCGGTTTTGCGGATTGTTTTCAAATAACGAAATCGTTAAGCTTTGTGAAACTCCTTTAAGCGTCGCAGATGAAATTATTGCTAAGTGCAATCGTTATTTCTATGATATTATCTGCATCGACAGTCCGGGCTACCCGGAGTGTCTGCTTGATATTGACGATCCTCCTGCTGTGCTTTATATCTGGGGCGCTTTGCCTGATATAGACGACAGGATGTCGATTGCGGTAGTAGGTACAAGAAAGGCTTCAATGTACGGCATAAAAGCCTCGTACAATATTGCTTATCAGCTCGCTAAATCAGGCGTTACGATAGTAAGCGGCGGAGCTTTAGGTGTTGACTGCTCGTCACACCTCGGCTGTTTAGCTGCCGACGGCGTTACAATATGCGTTTTAGGCTGCGGTATCAACTATGATTATCTCCGTGAAAACGCAAAAATGCGGAGCGATATTACCTATAAGGGTGCAGTTATCTCCGAGTATCCTCCCGATACCGAGGCTAAAAGCTATCATTTTCCGCAGAGAAACAGGATAATATCCGCACTTTCGGACGGTATTCTTGTCGTTGAGGCAGGCAGCAGGAGCGGTTCGTTAATTACCGTATCCCGCGCGCTGGAGCAGGACGCTTCAAAGAAGATATTTGCGCTTGCGGGACCTGTTGATTCTCATTTTGACGGTTCGAACAAGCTTGTTAAAACTAAGGTTGCAACCCTGGTTACCGATTATAAGGATATAATCGACGCGTTCGATAACGTTTATGTAACTACCGAGCTTGAGGTTTCCGCTCAGCCGCCCGATGACGTTATTGATGTTATTCCGATAAAAGGAAAGGCTCCTACCGATATAAACGGCCTTAGAACCTACGATTTAACCGAGGTTCCGGTTCATAAAACCGACCTTGATTTGTCCGAGGATGAGAGCAAGGTTTATTACGCAATAACTCACGAGCCTAAGCATATAGATAAGATATCCGAGGAAGTAAATCTTCCCGTTTTAAAGATTCTGCCTATAATCACTACTCTTGAAATGAGAGAGCTGATAAAGTGCGTTCAGGGCAGAAGCTACAGGTTAATATGATTTTTCTTTTACACCTTATCAGTCCGCGGTAGGGTTGTAAAGCTATTTTATTATTGCGGACGGAAAGGCTATGAAAACTAATGTCGAATTTAGTTATTGTTGAGTCGCCTGCTAAGGCTAAAACAATTAAAAAGTATTTAGGCAAGGATTTTGATGTTATCGCGTCTATGGGACACGTCCGCGACCTTCCGGACGCAAGACTCAGCGTTGATATAAAAAACAACTATGAGCCTAAGTATTCGATAATAAAGGGAAAAGAGTCTTTGGTTAAGGATATAAAGGCTCACGCTCAGAGCGTGGATAAAGTATATCTCGCAACCGACCCCGACCGCGAGGGTGAGGCTATTTCCTGGCATTTGGCGTATATTCTTGATTTAGACTTAAATGATTCAAACCGAGTTGAATTCAACGAGATTACCAAAACCGGCGTAAATCAGGGTATGAGCTCGCCGAGAAGCATCAATCTTAACCTCGTAAACGCTCAGCAGGCGCGCCGTGTACTCGATAGACTCGTTGGATATAAGCTCAGTCCGTTTATCTCTCAGAAAATCAGGCGCGGAATGTCCGCCGGACGAGTTCAGTCCGTCGCTGTCAGAATTATTGTTGACAGGGAAGAAGAGATAAGAGCATTTAAGCCCGAGGAATACTGGACAATTGACGCGAAGTTTATTCCCAAGGGCTCGAGAAAGTCTTTCCCCGCGACCTTATATCTCGGTAAGGAAAAGATTAAAACTCAAGGGGAGGCTGAAAAAATACTCGCTGAGCTTGAGGGCGCCGAGTATTTTGTAAAGGACGTTAAGCACGGTACCCGTAAAAAGTCCCCGGCTCCTCCGTTTATTACCTCAACCTTACAGCAGGAGGCTTCCCGAAAGCTCGGCTTCCAGTCAAGACGTACCATGAAGGTTGCTCAGGAGCTTTACGAAGGTATTGAGATTGACGGAATGGGCGCAACCGGTCTTATAACCTATATGAGAACCGATTCGCTCAGAATATCCGTTCAGGCGATTTCCGAGGTAACTGATTATATAGGTAAAAAATTCGGCGATAAATATCTTCCGCCGAAGCCGAGATTCTTTAAATCGCGCTCAAACGCTCAGGACGGTCACGAGGCTATAAGACCTACTATGCCGTCGCTTGAGCCCGACAGCATTAAGAAAAACCTTACGTCCGACCAGTATAAGCTTTACAGCCTTATCTGGAAGCGTTTTGTTGCTTCTCAGATGTCGGATTGTATTCAGAAAACCACCCGTGCCGATATTGAGGGCAACGGATATATATTCAAGGCTTCGGGCTATACCGTTTCCTTTGACGGTTTTACCTCGCTTTATGTTGAGGGTAAGGATGTCGCTGAGGAAAAGGCAACTCAGCTTCCCGACCTTGAAAAGGGTATGAGCGTTCGCAAGAAGGAAATTATTCCGAACCAGCACTTTACCCAGCCGCCTCAGAGATACACCGAGGCTTCGCTGATTAAAACGCTCGAGGAAAACGGTATCGGCCGTCCTTCAACCTATGCGGCAACCATTTCAACAATTACAAGCCGCGAGTATGTAAAGCGAGAGAGTAAAACTCTTTTTCCGACCGAGCTCGGCGAAAAGATGGTTAACCTTATGAAGGAGCGTTTCCCGAAGATTGTTAACCTTAAATTCACCGCTCAGATGGAGCAGAATCTCGATACCGTCGAGAACGGAGAGGTTGAGTGGAAGGCACTTATAGACGATTTCTATCAGGACTTTGATAAAACTCTCGCAAAGGCTAAGACCGATATGGAGGGTGTTAAAATCCAGCTCGAGGAGGATAAGACCGATATTATCTGCGAAAACTGCGGCAGAAATATGGTAATTAAGGTCGGAAGATACGGTAAATTTATCGCATGTCCCGGTTATCCCGAGTGTAAGAATGTTAAGAAATACGTTCAGAAAACCGGCGTTAAATGTCCTAAGTGTGAGGACGGAGACGTTATAATTAAAACTACCAAGAAGAAAACTATCTTCTACGGCTGCAGCAATTATCCGAAGTGTGATTTTGTATCCTGGAACGAGCCTGTTAACGAGAGATGTCCTCAGTGCGGACAGATTCTCTTTAAGAAAAAGGGCAGGAAAAAGGTTCTTTTCTGCGAAAATAAGGACTGCGGATACGAAAAAACAGTTACAAGCTGATGTGTATCAACGTTATCGGCGCGGGACTTGCGGGCTGTGAGGCGGCGTATCAAATCGCCGAAAGAGGAGTACACGTTAATCTTTATGAGATGAAACCGCTGAAAAAATCTCCTGCTCATAAAAGCGATTTATTCTCGGAGCTTGTCTGCTCTAACTCGTTTAAGGCTGACAGGGTAAATTCCGCCGCGGGACTATTAAAGGAAGAGATGAGAGCGCTTGATTCTCTTTTACTTAAAGCGGCGGATGAGGCGAGAGTGCCTGCCGGCGGAGCGTTAGCGGTTGACAGGGATGCTTTTTCGCGTTACGTTACCGATAAAGTAAAATCCCACGATAATATCACTGTTATCAGTGAGGAAATAACCGAGTTTAACGATGATGATATAAACGTTATCGCTACCGGACCGCTTACCTCCGACAATTTAGCGCGGTTTATCAGCGAAAAGTACGGCGATTCGCTGTCCTTTTATGACGCCGCGGCTCCGATTGTGAGCTTTGAAAGCATAGATATGAGCAGAGCTTTCTTTGAGTCGCGCTACGGTAAAGGAGACGGTACCGATTACCTTAACTGTCCGATGAATAAAGCGGAGTACGAGGTGTTCTACGAGGCGCTTGTAAGTGCCGAGCGTGCGCCCGTTCACGACTTCGACGTAAGAGACCCGAAGGTTTACGAGGGCTGTATGCCTATTGAAGTAATGGCTCAGCGCGGTCACGATACAATCCGTTTCGGTCCGATGAAGCCCGTCGGTTTAACTGATCCCAATACAGGTCATCGTCCGTGGGCAGTATTACAGCTCAGAAAAGAAAATTCCGCGGGCACTATGTATAATCTCGTCGGATTTCAGACTAATTTAAAATTCCCCGAGCAAAAAAGAGTTTTCGGACTTATACCTGCTTTAAAGAACGCCGAGTTTATACGTTACGGCGTTATGCACAGAAACACATTCCTGAATTCGCCTGAGATTTTAAACATCGATTTCAGTACAAAGTTAAACAATAAAACCTTCTTTGCCGGTCAGATTACCGGTGTTGAGGGATATATGGAAAGCGCTTCCTCGGGTATTATAGCCGGAATAAACGCCGTAAGAAGGCTTAAAGGCGAAAAAACGCTGGTTTTACCCGAAACTACTATGATAGGCTGTTTATCGAGATATATTTCGGATGATACTGTTAAGGATTTTCAGCCTATGGGCGCGAATTTCGGAATACTTCCCGAGCTTGAAAACCGTCCCCGCGATAAACGCGAGCGCGGACAGGCATACGCGGACAGGGCATTGGCAGATTTGCATACATTTTCAGAAAGTGTGAGATTATGAGAATAATAGTTGACGCAATGGGCGGAGATAACGCCCCTCTCGAAATCATAAAGGGTTCCGTAGACGCTCATAATGAGTACGGAGTCGATATTACATTCGTCGGTCAGGAGGATGTTATTAAATCCGTCGCCGCGGAGAATAATCTTGATATCAGCTCGTATGAGATAATTAACGCTTCCGAGGTTATTGCTACCGACGAGGATCCTTCCTCTGTGCTTAAGAAAAAGCCGGACAGCTCGATTTCCGTTGGTTTAAAGCGTTTATCCGAGGGTGAGGGCGACGCTTTTATAAGCGCAGGCAACAGCGGAGCGCTTTGCGTGGGAGGTACTCTTATCACTAAGCGAATAAAGGGCGTTAAGCGTCCCGGATTCGCTCCGATTATGCCTCATTTCGGCGGAGGATGCTTTATGCTGATCGACGCGGGCGCGAATCTTGAGGCTCGTCCCGAGATGCTTTTACAGTACGCGCTTATGGGCAACGCGTATATGAAAAACGTTATGAAGATTGAGAATCCCCGCGTAGGTCTTGCTAACGTAGGCACCGAGGCGCATAAAGGACTTGAGCTTCAGCATAATGCCTATGAACTGCTAAAGCAGGCTGATATCAATTTTATCGGTAACGTTGAAGGCAGGGATTTACCCTACGGTAAATGCGACGTTGTAGTCTGCGACGGCTTTATCGGCAACGTTATTCTTAAGACATACGAAGGTACTGCTAAGGCTGTTATGGGCAAGCTTAAAGACCTTTTCTATAAGAACACTAAAAGCAAAATAGCCGCTGCGCTGGTTATGAGCGACCTTAAGAATATGATTAAGGAGTTCGATTATCACGAGTACGGCGGAGCGCCGATTATGGGAACCGCAAAGCCTGTTTTTAAAGCTCACGGAAGCGCTAAGGCTAAAACTATTAAAAACGCAATCAGACTCACTAAAGAGTACGTTGAGGCTGATGTAATCAATGAAATATCTGAAGCTCTGAAATGAGGATAAAATGAAAGAGTTCGAAAAAATAATTAACTACAATTTTAAAAACAAAAATCTTTTAAAAGAGGCACTTACTCATTCGTCATACGCAAATGAGCATAAGTCGTCAAATATGAAGTGCAACGAACGTCTTGAATTTCTCGGCGACGCTGTGCTTTCAATTGTTGTAGCTGATTATATCTTTAACAACTGTCCTCAGCTTCCCGAGGGAGAGCTCACCAAGCTCAGAGCCGCGCTCGTTTGCGAAAAGGCTCTCTTTAAGTTCGGTAAATCTATAAACCTCGGCGAGTATCTTTTACTCAGCAAGGGTGAAAAGAACGGCGGAGGAGCCGAAAGACCGTCTATTGTTTCCGATGCTTTTGAGGCGGTTATCGCCGCGATTTATCTTGACTCGGGTATGGAAGCGGCAAAAAAGCATATTTTAAGATTTATCATTCCCGAAATTAACAACAGAAGCACAAAGCCCTTTAAGGATTATAAAACGACCTTACAGGAAATTGTACAGAAGAATCCCGGCGAAAAGCTTCAGTATCAGCTCGTTTCCGAAACAGGCCCCGACCATGATAAGCATTTTGTTTTTGACGTTCTTTTAAACAGCAACGTTATCGGAACCGGCGGCGGAAGAAGTAAAAAGGAAGCCGAGCAGAACGCTGCGAGAGAGGCTCTGGAGTTGATGGGATATTAAACACAGTAATATAGCGATTTTTGTACCGCATAACGGCTGTCCTCATCAATGCTCGTTTTGTGAGCAGAGAAAAATCACCGGCCGGCTTAGTCAGCCTACTGCCGATGACGTAAAAGCCGCGCTTGAAAAAGCTGTTATTGATTTAGGACAGCGAGCTTATGAAGCTGAGATTGCTTTCTTCGGGGGCAGCTTTACCGCTATCGACAGGGAATATATGCTTACTCTCTTAAACGCCGCAAAGCCATATTTAAACAGGTTTAAAGGTATCCGTATTTCCACTCGTCCCGATTGTATTGATGAAAAAATCTTAGTTCTATTAAAGAAATATAAAGTTACTACAATTGAATTGGGCGCTCAGTCTATGTGCGATGACGTTTTAATTTCGAACAGGAGAGGTCACACCGCTGCTGACGTTAAAAACGCCTCGGCGCTTATAAAGGACTATGGATTTGATTTAGGACTTCAGATGATGACGGGACTTTATAAATCAAGCGAAGAAAAGGATTTATATACCGCGTCAGAGTTTATTAAGCTTAATCCTGCGTGCGTAAGGATTTATCCCACGGTTGTAATGAAGAATACCGAGCTTGCCGATTTATATTTAAAGGGTGAATTTAAACCCTTCAGTCTTGAAAAATCGGTAAATCTGTGCTCAAAAATAATGATGAAGTTTTACGATAATGATATTGACGTTATAAGGGTAGGGCTTCATTACAGCGATTCATTAAAAGAAAATGATCTAGCCGGGAATTATCATCCGGCTTTTAAGGAATTATGCGAAAATAAGATTTTTTTTGATAAAATCTTAAATAGCATAAATAATGATAATAAAAATGATATAATTGTTTACGTTAATTCTAAATCACTCTCAAAGGCAGTCGGTCAGAACAGGAGCAATCTAATTAAACTGCGCGCTGCCGGAATTAACGTTAAATTCAAAACAGATAATAGCTTAAAAAAATACGAGATAAGAATAGATTAATACAGGTGATCAAATGCTGTTAGAATCACTGGAAATTCAGGGCTTTAAGACATTTCCGGATAAAACGAAGTTAAAATTTGATAGAGGTATGACTTCTGTAGTCGGACCTAACGGCTCGGGTAAGAGTAATATCAGCGACGCTATCCGCTGGGTACTCGGCGAGCAGTCCCCGAAGAGCCTGCGCTGCTCAAAAATGGAGGATGTTGTTTTTAACGGTACCGACGACAGAAAGGCGCTCGGTTATGCCGAGGTAACCTTAAATATATCCAACAAGGATAGATTCTTACCCTATGACGGCGATAAAGTTGCCGTTACAAGAAGATATTACCGAAGCGGAGACAGCGAGTATCTTATTAACGGAGCTCAGGTTCGTTTAAGAGACGTTAACGAGCTTTTTATGGATACAGGTCTAGGACGCGACGGTTATTCAATGATCGGTCAGGGTAAAATCGACAGTATCGTTTCCTCAAAAAGCGAGGACAGACGAGAAATTTTTGAGGAAGCCGCGGGTATTTCACGTTACAGATACAAGAAAATTGAATCCGAACGTAAGCTTAAGCATACCGAGGATAACCTGCTTCGCCTCAGGGATATCGTTACCGACTTACAGGAAAGAGTAGGTCCTCTTAAAAAGCAGGCTGAAAAGGCTGAGAAGTTTATTGAGTATTCCTCCGAGAAAAAGGATATTGAAATCGCGCTTTGGGTTGATACTCTTAACAACAGCAACCGCGTTATTAAGCAGGAAGAGGATAAAATCGAGATTTCCCGTATTCAATATTCTCAGGCTGAGGAGGTTCTCGAAAATATCCAGACCGAGGCCGAGGAAATATACGCTCACAACGGTAAATTTGCCGCTGATATAGAGGATGTACGCGAAAACATCAACAACGTTATGGTTGAAATAAGCTCTAAAAAATCTTCTGTATCGGTATGCGAGAACGATATTTTACACAATAAGGAAAATATTAACCGTCTTAACGAGGAGATCAAAAAGGTTGATGTTGACGCCGAGGAAGCCCTTAACACAATTGACGAAAAAAGAGAAAAAATCAAAGAGCTTGAAGCTCTTGTTAATGAAAAACAGGATTCCTACGACGAAACCTCCGATAAATTGAATAACATAAATACCGATTCCAGCCGAAGCGGAGACCGTATTCAGGAGCTGAGCACTAAGCTTGCAGCGTTAACCGCTCAGTCGGCTGACGCGAGAGTTACTCAGATGACAAGCGTTACCTCCGTTACTGAGCTTCAGTCGCGTATTGAGAGCATTATGAGCTCTAACTCTCAGCGTAACGAGCAGTATGAAACCACGCTTCAGATTTCCGAGAAATATAAAAAGGATATCGAAAGCGTGAATACCGGGGTTGAGTCGCTTGAAAATTCTCTTAAAGGACTTGACATAAAGCTTAATTCGCGCGCTTCTAAGCGTGATGAAATAATGCAGAAAACCGACGCCTTAAAGCGTGAGGTTGAGCAGGAATTAACACGAATGAGAATACTTGAGGACCTTGAGCGTAATCTTGAGGGTTTCTCGTATTCGGTTAAGAATGTTGTAAAAGCTTCTAAAAACGGCCAGCTTAAGGGCATAAGAGGCCCTGTGTCGAGAATAATTGAGGTTCCCGAAGAATATACCGTCGCCGTTGAAATAGCCCTCGGCGCGGCTATGCAGAATGTTGTCACCGCTACCGAGCAGGACGCGAAGTCTGCTATCGCTTATCTTAAAAAGCACGACGGCGGACGAGCTACATTCCTTCCGATGAATACAATTAAGCCTAAGGAGCTTAACGAAAACGGTATTGACGAATTATACGGCTTTATCGGCATAGCTTCGGATTTATGCAGCTGTAAGCCGGAGTATAATAATATCCTGCGCTCACTTTTAGGAAGAATTGTTATTGCCGAGGATTTAAACAGCGCGACTGTTATCGCTAAAAAGTATAACTACCGCTTTAAGGTTGTTACTCTTGACGGTCAGGTAGTTAACGCCGGAGGTTCGCTTACGGGCGGCTCGCTCAGCAAAAAATCCGGACTTCTTTCAAGAGCAAGCGAGATTGCAAGGCATAAGAAAAATGCCGAGGAATTGAATAATAAGGTTTTAGAGTCTGAAAAGCTCCTTGAAAAGGCAATAGCTGAGTATTCCGCTATTGAGGGTGAAATCTTAGCGACCAGAGCAGACCTCTCAAACGCCAAGCAGGAGCAAGTTCGTATTCTCACCGAGGCTAAAGCCTGTGAAAACGACCTCAACTCTCAGAAGCAGGCGATTGATGAGGCGGAGCAGATTATTGAGGACTGCAAAAGCAGAATCGAACAGTATAAGGTTGATGAAAAGAGAGCTAAGGAACAGCTTGACGATATCAACTGGTCTATTTCCGAATATGAGGCTCAGCTTGAGGAAATAACCGGCAACCGCTCAAAGCTTACTGAGCAGAGAGAGCTTTTAAGCGAACAGCTTCAGAATATACGTCTTGAAATTGTAACGGCTAAAAAGGATATCGATACCCTTAAATCGGAGATTGCCTTCGCTTTATCAACCGAGGAAACAAGAGATTCGAGAAAAGCCGAAATATTAAATGAAATCGAAAGCTTTAACAAGCTTATTTCCGATACTGAGGAAAGAATTATTTCCTTAAATAAAGATATTGAAAATTCAGATAATAA
>CAJOFK010000010.1:0-6518 GCA_905234015.1 uncultured Ruminococcus sp. | reverse complement strand
GCTAAAAAAGCCGAGCTTGAAAAGCGTTCCGCCGAGCTCAGAGTTTTAGAAAGAGAAAAGAACGACGAGCGCGAAACTGCCGGCAGAGAGCTTTCAAGACTTGAGGAGCGCAGAATTAACTTGCTTAAAGAATACGACAGCATTATCTCGAAGTTGTGGGAGGAATATCAGCTGACTAAAAACGAGGCTGAAAAAACCGCCGTTCAGCTTGAGAGCGTTCCTAAGGCTAAGACACGTCTTAACGAGCTTAAGTCGAAGATTCGCGCTCTGGGCAACGTTAATGTCGGCGCTATTGAGGAGTATAAGGAAGTAGCTGAAAAATACAGCTTCATAAGCGTTCAGGTTAATGACGTTGAAAAGTCCAAGGCGGAGATTGAAAGACTTATAAGAGAACTCACCAAGCAGATGCAGGAAGAGTTCATAAAGAGCTTTGAGGAGATTAACCGCAACTTCACCTTTACGTTTAAAGAGCTGTTCGGCGGCGGTACGGCTTCGCTTTCGCTCACCGACCCCGAGGACATTCTCACGAGCGGTATTGATATTGTAGTTCATCCTCCCGGAAAAATTGTAGTACATCTTGACGCGCTTTCCGGCGGTGAAAAAGCGCTTGTAGCTATTGCGTTATACTTTGCAATTATGAAGGTAAGGCCTGCTCCGTTCTGTGTAATGGATGAGATTGAAGCCGCTCTCGACGAGGTTAACGTTGACAGGTTCGCTCAGTATGTGCGTAATCTTACCGATAAAACCCAGTTTATTCTCATTACCCACAGGCGCGGTACAATGGAAGAGGCTGATGTGCTTTACGGTGTAACTATGCAGGACGAGGGCGTTTCAAAGCTGCTTGAATTAAGAGCAAGCGAGGTAAGCGCAAAACTCGGAATTTAATAAAGGAATGAAATTATGGGATTATTCAGTAAAATAAAAGACGGTTTAAAGAAAACCCGTGACAGTGTAATCGGAAGAATCGACTCAATGCTTAAATCCTTTACAAAGATTGACGAGGATTTATTTGAGGAACTTGAGGAGCTTCTTGTTATGGGCGACGTAGGCGTTGCTACTGCCGGGGATATCTGTCAGAAGCTAAGAGCTAAGGTTAAAGAAACCGGTACAACCGACCCGGAGGCTATAAGAGGTCTTTTAGAGGAAGTTGTAAGTGAAATGCTTCGCGGCGGTCAGGAGTTAAATCTTAACACAAAACCCTCCGTTATCCTTGTAATCGGAGTTAACGGCGTTGGTAAAACCACTACTATCGGTAAAATGGCTAACCGTTTTAAAAACGAGGGTAAAAAGGTGCTTTTAGCAGCCGCCGATACGTTCAGAGCCGCGGCGATTGACCAGCTTCAGATTTGGGCTGACAGAAGCGGCTGCGATATAATCAGGCAAAACGAGGGCAGCGACCCTGCCGCGGTAGTTTTTGACGCGATTTCCGCCGCTAAGGCTAGAGGTACCGACGTAATTATTGCCGATACTGCAGGAAGACTTCATAATAAAAAGCATCTGATGGATGAGCTTGCTAAGATTAACAGGATTATCGACAGAGAGCTTCCCGACGCCGATAAGGAAATTCTTTTGGTGCTTGACGCTACAACAGGTCAGAACGCTGTTTCTCAGGTTGAGCACTTTAAGGAAGCGACCGGTATTACGGGTATAGTTCTCACTAAGCTTGACGGAACAGCTAAGGGCGGAATTATTCTTGCAATTAAGAATACGCTTGACGTTCCGGTTAAGTTTATCGGAGTAGGCGAGAAGATTGACGATTTACAGCCCTTTGACCCGGACGAATTTTCAAAGGCGTTGTTCGATTTCAGCTAAGGAATATATATGAAATTTATTATTGCTACAAATAACGCGCATAAATTAATTGAGCTTGAAAGAATCCTTTCACCGCTCGGTATTAATGCCGTTTCACCGAAAAAAGAGGGGATTTCTCTTGATGACGTTGAGGAAAACGGTTCTTCCTTTAAGGAAAATTCCTTTATTAAAGCGGACGCTGCCTGCAAAAAAACAGGGCTTCCTGCTATTGCCGACGATTCGGGAATATGCGTAGACGCGCTTGACGGAAAGCCCGGAATTTATTCCGCGAGGTTCGGCGGAGAAGATGCCTCCGATACCGATAAAAACAGTATGATTTTAGATATGCTTAAGGATAAGGATGATAGTGAGCGAGGCGCTCACTATACCTGCGCAATTACCTGTGTTTTCCCGAACGGAGATAAAATTCAGGTTGAGGGTAAATGCTTCGGTAAAATCGCCCGGGCTCCCGAAGGCGACGGAGGCTTCGGCTACGATCCTATCTTCCTTTATAACGGCGTATCCTTCGGTAAGACTTCCGCCGAGGATAAGGATAAGGTAAGCCACAGGGGAAACGCGCTGAGGATGTTCAGGGAAGAATTAGTTAAATATTTGGAGGGAAATAATGCTCACAAGTAAACAGCGGGCTTATTTAAGAAGTCTCGCAAACCCTATAGAAACAATTGTTTTCGTCGGAAAGGGCGGAATGAGCGACCAGATTATAAAGCAGGTTGACGACGCTCTTACCGCAAGAGAGCTTATTAAGGGAAAGTGCCTTGAAAACTGCCCCTTAAGCTCAAGAGAAGCCGCGGATATTATTGCTCCCGAAACCGACAGCGAGGTTGTTCAGGTTATCGGGTCAAAGTTCGTATTATACAGACCGAATCCGGATGAACCGGTCATACAGTTGCCTAAGGCTAAGAAAAACAGGTGACAGTGTGAAATTTCACACTGTCAAGATTTCTATTGTCCGCCCGGTTTGCCGCAATGCGGCAGCGGGCGATGACCGAATCACTACTTTACGTCTTATCCGCCCACGATAATATTGTAGAGTATTTTCAACATTTATTTGTGGGCGGAAAGACTATGGCGATTAATATGAATAAAGAATACTTCCGTTCATTAATTAAAACCCGAATGGGGGAAAGACGTTACATTCACAGTATAAACGTAGCTGACGCTGCCGTCAGGCTTGCCGAGAAATACGGCGCCGACGCTGATAAGGCTGAAATTGCCGGAATACTGCACGACTGCTGTAAGGAAATTCCGAAGGATGAAATGTTGCAAATTATGACGAGCGGTGGTATAATACTTGACGCGGTTGAAAAAAACTCCTCAAAGCTGTGGCATCCTATTGCCGGAAGCGTATATGTGAGGGATACCCTCAAAATTAACGATGAAGATATCATTAACGCGATTAGGTATCATACGACGGGCCGCGCGGGTATGTCTCTTATTGAGAAGATTATTTTCGTAGCCGATTTTATCGGAGCCGAAAGAAATTACGACGGCGTCGATATTATGCGCACAAAGGCCTTTGAGAGCCTTGAGAGCGCTATGCTTTTCGGACTTCAGTTTACGATTTCCGATTTGGCAAAACGAAAAATGACAATACATAGCAACGCCGTGCATTGCTATAACGATACAGTTTTATTTTTAGAAAAGGAAGGATTGCTGTAATGACAACCTACGAACAAGCCGTACAGATAGCAAAAATTCTTGACAGTAAAATTGCTCAGGATATTAAAATAATTGAGATTTCGGACGTAACAATTATCGCCGACTATATGGTAATTGCTACCGGACGAAGCAGTACTCAGGTTAAGTCCCTCGCCGATGAGGTTGAGTATCAGATGGACGAGCTGGGTTATTCCGTAAGCCATATTGAAGGTCACCGCTCCAACAGCTGGATTCTGCTTGACTACGTTGATATTATCGTTAACGTATTCAACGAGGAAGCAAGAGAGTTTTACGACCTTGAAAGATTATGGCAGGACGGAAAAGAAATTGATTTATCGGATATTTTAGAATAAACGGAGGGTTTAAGTTGAGATATAATCATAAAGCAGTCGAAGAAAAATGGCAGAAAATCTGGGAGGAAAAGGGAGTTTTCCACGCAAGCGACGATAACTCCAAGGAAAAGTTCTACGCGTTAATTGAGTTCCCTTATCCTTCGGGACAGGGCTTACATGTAGGACATCCCCGTCCTTATACAGCTCTTGATACAGTAGCCCGTAAGAGAAGATTACAGGGCTATAACGTGCTTTATCCTATAGGCTGGGACGCTTTCGGTCTTCCTACCGAAAACTATGCGATTAAGAATCATATCCACCCCGAGGTGGTTACTAAGCAGAATATAGCGCGCTTTAAAAAGCAGATTCAGTCCTTAGGAATTTCCTTTGACTGGAGCAGAGAGATTAACACTACCGATCCCGATTATTATAAATGGACTCAGTGGATTTTCCTTCAGCTCTTTAAGAAGGGCTTAGCTTATAAGAAGGAAATGAACGTTAACTGGTGTACCTCCTGTAAGTGCGTACTCGCAAACGAGGAAGTTGTAAACGGTGTTTGCGAGCGCTGCGGCAGCGAGGTTATTCACAAGGTTAAGTCCCAGTGGATGTTAAAGATTACCGCATATGCCGACAGGCTTATCAACGACCTTGATTTAGTTGATTATCCTGCAAGAGTTAAGGCTCAGCAGATTAACTGGATCGGCCGTTCAACAGGCGCAGAGGTTGATTTTACCGCTACTACCGGCGATAAGCTCACCGTTTATACAACGCGCTGCGATACGCTTTTCGGCGCTACATATATGGTTATTTCTCCCGAGCATCCGCTTATCGAGAAGTGGAGCGATAAGATTAAGAATATCGACGAGGTCAGGGAGTATCAGCTCGCGGCTTCAAAGAAGTCCGACTTCGAGCGCACCGAGGTTGCTAAGGATAAAACCGGTATCCGTCTTGACGGAGTAGAGGCAATCAACCCCGTTAACGATACTAAAATTCCGATTTTCGTATCCGACTATGTACTCGTGTCCTACGGCACGGGCGCAATTATGGCGGTTCCGGCTCATGATACCCGTGACTGGGAGTTCGCTAAGAAATTTGACTTACCGATTATCGAGGTTGTTAAGGGCGGTAAGGATGTGCAGGCTGAGGCGTTTACAGACTGCGCTACCGGTACGCTCGTTAATTCCGGCTTTATTGACGGTTTATCGGTAGAGGACGCTCAGAAAAAGATGATTTCCTGGCTTGAGGAGAATAAACTCGGACGAGCTAAGGTTAACTATAAGCTCAGAGACTGGGTATTCTCTCGTCAGCGTTACTGGGGCGAGCCAATCCCGATTGTTCATTGCGATAAGTGCGGTTTCGTTCCGATTGACGAAAGCGAGCTTCCGCTTAAACTTCCTATGGTTGACTCCTACGAGCCTACAGATACAGGCGAATCTCCGCTCGCTAAGATGACAGACTGGATTAATACAACCTGTCCCTGCTGCGGAGGAAAAGCTGTAAGAGAAACCGATACTATGCCTCAGTGGGCAGGTTCCTCCTGGTATTTCTTACGTTATATGGATCCGCATAATAACGAGGCTTTAGCTTCAAAGGAGGCTTTAAAGTACTGGTCGCCCGTAGATTGGTACAACGGCGGTATGGAGCATACCACGCTTCACCTTTTATACAGCCGTTTCTGGCATAAGTTCCTCTATGATTTAGGCGTTGTTCCCACCAAGGAGCCCTACGCAAAGCGTACGAGCCACGGAATGATTCTCGGCGAAAACGGCGAGAAGATGTCCAAGTCCCGCGGAAACGTTGTAAATCCCGATGATATCGTTAATGAGTACGGCGCTGATACAATGCGTCTTTACGAGATGTTTATCGGCGACTTTGAGAAGGCAGCTCCGTGGAATCCTTCAAGTATCAGAGGCTGCCGCAGATTTATCGAGAGATTCTGGAACCTTCAGAATATCCTCGTAGACGGCGATTCTATTCGTCCCGAGCTTGAGAGCGCTTTCAATAAGGCAATCAAGAAGGTAGGGGATGATATAGAAAATATCAAGTTCAATACCGCTATAGCCGCTTTAATGGCGCTTATAAACGACGTAACCGCTTTCGGTTCAATTTCTAAGAAGGAGCTTGCGATTTTCACGATTCTTTTAAATCCATTCTCACCTCACGTCAGTGAGGAAATCTGGGACGTTTGCTCCTTAGGCGAGGGTATTGTTGCCGAGCAGAGCTGGCCCGAGTATGACGAGAGTAAATGCGTTGACGAAACTATTGAAATCGCCGTTCAGGTCAACGGAAGAATTAAGACTAAGCTCAATATCGCGCCCGACGCTTCTCAGGACGAGGTTCTCGCGCTTGCTAAGGCTGACGAGAATGTCGCAAAGGCTGTTGAGGGTATGAGTATTGTTAAGGAAATTTACGTTAAGGGCAGAATTGTAAATATTGTCGTAAAACCTTAAAGTAATAAAAACCTTGTTTTTAGTATTTTTAAACTAATTTTTCGATAAGTATTGACATTTTATGTCTACTTATGGTACAATAACAAACGCATTAGTTTGCAAATTACCCAAATTGTTGGGAGGGATATAGAATGTCAGAAGTACGACTTAAGGAAAATGAATCTCTTGAGAGCGCATTAAGACGCTTTAAAAAGCAGTGCGCAAGAGCAGGCGTTATCGCTGAAGTTCGTAAAAGAGAAGCTTACGAGAAGCCTTCCGTAAAGCG
>CAJOFK010000009.1 GCA_905234015.1 uncultured Ruminococcus sp. | reverse complement strand
TTTTCTTCAGCCATCGCTTGTGCGCACGCAGGGCGCAACTAAGCGGGCAATATAAAATGTTTTTTACTTTATAAGGAACGCAGTTTCTTATAAAGTAAAAAAAGCCGAAAGACCTGCTTTAACCTTCAGTCTTTCGGCTTTAAATTATATGTTATTTACTTTTATCAGTTTCTTCTCGGACGACGGTCACCGCGCGGTCTGCGGGGACGCGAATTCTTTCTGTCCTCTTCGGGGTCGTTCTCGGGCTCTAAGCCGTCAACCTCAATAAGAACAGCTCTGCGGCTTAAGTTGAGTCTTCCCTTATCATCAATCTCGAGAACCTTAACTCTGATAACGTCGCCTACGTTTACAACGTCGGTAACATTCTTTGTGCGCTTAACGTCGAGCTGGCTAACGTGGCAAAGACCTTCCTTACCCGGAGCAATCTCAACAAACGCGCCGAAGTCCATAATACGAGTTACCTTACCGTAGAACATAGCGCCCGGCTCGGGATCGTTCGCAATAGTCTCAATCATAGAGAGAGCGCGCTTACACTTCTCGGTATCAATACCGGAAATAAATACGTTGCCCTTATCGCCGTCTTCCTCGATATCAACCTTACACTCGCACTGAGCCTGGATTTCCTTAATAACCTTACCGCTCTTACCGATAACCTCGGAAATTTTCTCAGCGTCGATAGTAGTAGTAAACATCTTCGGAGCATATTTTGAAAGCTCGGGACGGGGCTCTGCGATAGCCTTAAGCATAATCTCGTCGAGTATATAGTTACGAGCCTTATGAGTCTTTTCAAGCGCTTCCTTAACCATTTCGGGAAGAAGTCCGCTGATTTTAAGGTCCATCTGAATAGCTGTGATGCCTTCCTTTGTACCTGCTACCTTAAAGTCCATATCGCCGAAGAAGTCCTCGAGGCCCTGGATATCAACCATAGTCATCCATCTCTCGCCCTCGGTAATAAGTCCGCAGGAAATACCGGCTACGGGAGCTTTAATCGGAACACCGGCGTCCATAAGCGCTAAGGTTGAACCGCAGACAGAACCCTGTGAGGTTGAACCGTTCGAGGAAAGAACCTCGGAAACAAGTCTTAACGCGTAGGGGAACTCCTCAACGGGAGGAATTACAGGAAGCAGAGCTCTCTCGGCTAATGCGCCGTGACCGATTTCACGGCGTCCGGGACCGCGGCTGGGCTTAGTCTCGCCTACCGAATAGCTCGGGAAGTTGTAGTGGTGAATATATCTCTTCTCGGTCTCGCCGTCAAGTCCGTCAAGCAACTGCTTCTCGGCAACGGAGCCTAAAGTAGCGATTGTGAGAACCTGAGTCTGACCTCTTGTAAACATACCTGAGCCGTGAACTCTCGGTAAAACGGCTACCTCGGAAGCAAGCGGACGGATATCGTCCATTTCACGGCCGTCAACACGCTTTTTCTCATCTAAGAGCCAGCGGCGAACGATAGTCTTCTGAGTCTTATACATACACTCGTCGATTTTAGCCTCGCACTCGGGATACATCTCGTCAAACTTCTCGTGAACTGCCTCGTAGATGGGCTTTAATCTCTCGTCACGGATATTCTTATCGTCAGTATCGAGGGCAACCTTTACGTCAGCCTCGGCGAAGTTATAAATAGCCTCGAACATCTCGGGATCGGGATCGTTAGAGGGATAGGAGAACTTCTCCTTACCGATTTCAGCTACAATACCGTTGATAAACTCGATAATCTTCTGGTTAGCCTCGTGACCTGCCATAATAGCGTTATACATAGTCTCGTCGTCAACGCAGTTAGCGCCCGCTTCAATCATAGCGATTCTCTCGCTGGTAGAAGCGACGGTAGTAGACATATCGGAAACCTTTCTCTGCTCCTCGGTGGGATTGATAACAATCTCGCCGTCAACAAGACCTACCGAGCATCCGCTGATAGGACCGTTCCACGGAACGTCGGAAATTGAAATAGCGATAGAAGTACCTACCATAGCCGCAATTTCGGGCGAACAGTCGGGGTCAACCGCCATAACGGTACATACAACCGAGCAGTCGTTTCTCATATCCTTCGGGAAAAGCGGACGAATAGGACGGTCGATTACACGGCTTGTTAAAATAGCCTTCTCGGAGGGGCGTCCCTCTCTCTTTAAGAATGAGCCGGGGATTCTTCCGGCAGCGTACTGCTTCTCCTCGTAGTCAACCGAAAGCGGGAAGAAATCAACGCCGTCTCTCGGCTTGGCGGAAGCTGTTACCGCAACGTGTACAACAGTCTCACCGTAGCTTACCATACAGGCTCCGTTAGCGAGCTGAGTCATTTTACCGGTTTCGATTTTCAGCGGTCTGCCCGCGAAATCGGTTTCAAATACCCTGTAGTTAGGGAATTCCATTTTTCTGTTCATAAAAAATCCTTTCCGAAGTATAAACTTCAATATATATTTCACAGGATTTTTCAGCTTCACCTAGCAATAAAACCAACCTACAACATAAGTTTATAAGCTCGTTTTACCGCTAAAGCGAGGGCGTGAAAATCCTGCAATAAACGAGATATAGGGCAAACGTCGCCGCTTGCCCTAAATATACAGAATTACTTACGGATTCCGCATCTCTTGATAATAGAACGGTATCTCTCGATATCTGTGTTAGTAAGATACTTAAGGAGAGAACGTCTCTGACCAACCATCTTAAGCAGACCTCTTCTTGAGTGATGGTCCTTCTTATGCACCTTTAAGTGCTCGGTTAAGTCGTTGATTCTCTTAGTGAGAAGCGCAATCTGAACCTCAGGAGAGCCTGTATCGCCCTCGTGAGTAGCGTATTCGGCAATTATAGCCTTCTTTTCTTCGGGTAACATTTAAATTCCACCTTTATAAAATATTTGCAAAAACGCAGGTTAAGGCTGTGAAAATCCGCATAGCGGCTTAATCCAAAATCCGCGTAAAAGCTTAACAGATGATATTATAACACAATGTTTATAAAAAGTAAAGTAAAAGTTTTTTCTTTTAATAAGGAAAAACGGCCCGGGCAAAACCCGAACCGTTTGAGCATTTTCATTGACCCTTAACAATCTTTGTAATCTGCTTGCCGATAAATTCCTTTTCCTCGGAATTCATACTTCTGTAAGCAAGAATAATCTGTTCCTCATTAGGAGAGAGCGCGCCGAATAATTCGTTGCCGGAGTCACCCGAAGCAACTAAAGCCGTTAATCCCTCATCGCTGTATCCGAGCAGTGTATTAAAATCCACATTAAGGATATCGCAGATTTTCTTAAGCTTTTCCTGACCGGGCTCTGACTTTCCTGTTTCATAATAGGTATATGTTGAACGCGAGATATTTAACATATCCGCCATATCCCGCTGTGAGTACTTAGAATGTTTCTTTCGAAGATCTCTTAAGTGTCTGCCAAATGACTTCGACATACTACCAACACCTTTCAGTATTCCTGAATAAACATATAAAAATTTATGCATATTTATATCTTTGCCTATAGTATAATTTATAACTTTTTTATTGTCAATACAAGTGGGTAAATTGTCACGTTTTTACTGATTTTTCTTACATTTTTTTGATTTTATGCTACACGCCACTTGCAAAACCGATTCTTTTGAGTTATAATATATTGAATGACGCTGGTGTAGCTCAGTCGGTAGAGCATCTCACTCGTAATGAGAAGGTCACGTGTTCAAGTCACGCCACCAGCTCCACGGTAAAGGACGCTTTTATGCGTCCTTTATTTTTCTGCCTTTTTCACCTTTATATTTTCCTAATTATATCACCTTATACTTAAGCTGTGCTTTCAGCCGAGCTGAAAACAGCATTATAACTGAAAAGGATTTAAAAGTGATAAATCGTTATAAAATAAAAAGGATTTAGAAAGGTGAAAAAAACTGATATCATACACAACCCCCCTATTGTGTCTATTATTTATGTATGTTTTTAAAAAAAACGAAGGATTTCAATTTAATTCCTGCATTTTTCGCTGAAATTGTAAACCCGTTTTTTGTTTTTCGTTTACAATAACCATAGCATTATAATTCTTAGAAGGAATTATAAGTGGTGCTCCGATAAAAAATTTAAAAATATTTTTAAATACTTTTAGTGACGTCCGGAATTTTAATGCTAAAAAGCGTTAAAATATACATTTTTCGTTAAAATAATGTATATTTATACATTTGAAATTTCAAACAAAAAGGTGTATAATATTTATTGGTATATTTTATATATAAAAAGGAATGGTTTAAATGGCAAAAAAACAGTTCAAGTCTGAATCAAAAAGACTTCTCGACCTTATGATTAATTCTATCTACACTCGTAAGGAGATTTTTTTAAGAGAGCTTATCTCAAACGCCAGCGACGCGGTAGACAAGCTCTGCTTCATTTCTCTTACCGACGATAAGGTCGGACTTTTGAGAGAGGATTTTAAAATCAACATCACCCTCGATAAAGAAAACCGCATACTTAAAATTGAGGATAACGGTATCGGTATGGATAAAGAGGACCTTGAGCAGAACCTCGGCACAATCGCGTCATCCGGCTCCTATCGCTTTAAGCAGGAGATGGAAAATAAGGACGACGTTGATATCATCGGTCAGTTCGGTGTAGGCTTTTACTCCGCGTTTATGGTTGCGAAAAAGGTTGAAGTATACACTAAGAAGTACGGCTGCGATACCGGTTATCTCTGGACGTCCTCGGGAGCTGACGGTTATACCGTAAAGGAAGCTGAAAAGGACAGCGCGGGTACCGTTATCACCCTTTACATAAAGGATGATACCGAAAACGAGAATTATTCTGAATTTTTAGAGCAGTACAGGATTTCCGAGCTGGTTAAAAAGTACAGCGATTATATCCGCTACCCCATTATTATGGATATGACTCACAGCAAGGTTAAAGAGGATACCAAGGACAGCGATAAGCCCGAGTACGAAACCGTTACCGAAGCTCAGACGCTCAACTCGATGGTTCCTATATGGCAGCGCCCGAAGAAGGACGTTTCCGACGAGGAGTACGAAAAATTCTATCAGGATAAGTTTATGGCGTTCGATAAGCCCGCTAAAATTATCACGACCTCGGTAGAAGGCGTAGTAACCTATAAAGCGCTCCTCTACATCCCCTCAAAGGCTCCGTATGATTATTATACCAAGGAATATAAAAAGGGCTTACAGCTCTATTCAAGCGGCGTTCTTATTATGGAAAACTGCGAAGAGCTTTTACCCGAGCACTTCAGATTCGTTAAGGGTGTAGTAGACAGCCAGGATTTCTCGCTTAATATCTCGCGAGAGGTTCTTCAGCACGACCATCAGCTCAAGACCGTTGCAAATACGCTTGAGAAAAAGATTAAAAACGAGCTTTCTTCCCTGCTTAAAAAGGACAGAAAAACCTACGAAAGCTTCTTTAACGAGTTCGGCCGTCAGCTTAAGTACGGTATCGTAAGCGATTACGGAATGCACAAGGATAATCTTAAAGACCTCCTTATGTTCTATTCCTCAAATGACGAAAAGCTAACTACGCTTTCCGAATATGTTGACAGAATGACTGAGGAGCAGAAATACATCTACTTCGCAACCGGCGAGAGCGTAACCTCAATAAGCAAGCTTCCGCAGGCGGAGATGGTGCTTTCAAAGGGCTTTGAGATTCTTTACTGCACTCAGGATATCGACGAGTTTACACTCCAGACCTTACACAGCTATAACGAAAAAGAGTTCAGAAGCGTTGACAGCGACGACCTCGGTATCGAACCCGAGCAGCCGGAAAGCTCCGATGAGGACAACAGCGATGTTCTTAAGTTCGTGCGCGACGCTCTCGGCGATAAGGTAAGCGAGGTAATCGCAAGCAAAAAGCTCGTAAGCCATCCCGTATGCCTTACCGCTAAGGGCGGAATAAGCTTTGAGATGGAAAAATACTTCGCCGCCATGCAGCCCGAGGCAGGTATGAAGGCTCAGCGCTGCTTGGAGCTCAATATGAACCACGACGCGGTCAAGACTATGAAATCCTTAATCGGCGAGGACGACGAAAAGGCTAAGAAGTACGCGGAGATTTTCTACAATCAGGCGCTGCTTATAGCGGGACTTCCTATAGATGATCCCTCGGGATATGCCGATTTGGTATGCTCGTTAATGTAAAAGTTTATAATCCTATAAAAATTCGGTGAATTTGTATAAATTCACCGAATTTTTTCTTTATTCGCTATTGAAAACCTACACATTTTTTATTATAATAGTGATAACAATATAATCATTTATCCAATGGGGGTGTAAAAATGAGGAAAACTAAAATAATTTGTACCTTAGGTCCTGCCTGTGATAACAAGGAAACCCTGCTTAAAATGATTGACGCGGGTATGAATGTCGCGAGAATCAATATGTCCCACGGTACCCACGAAGAACAGAAGGTTCGTCTCGACCGTCTTAAGGAAGCAATTAAAGAAAGCGGAAAGAATATCGCTATTCTTCTCGACACAAAAGGTCCCGAGGTCAGAGTCGGAACCTTTGAGAACGGAAGCGCCGTACTTATAGAGGGAAAAGAATTTTCGCTCTATAAGGATAACGAAAGACAAGGCAACGACGAAGGAATCGGCATAAGCTATCCTAAGCTCGTAGACATCTTCCTTAACGAAAAGCAGAAGGCTATCGGCCGCAAAATCCTTATGGACGACGGTAAAATACAGCTTGTAGTTACCAAGGTTACAAAAGACGCTATCACCTGCCTTATAGTTAAGGGCGGACGGCTTTCCAACAGAAAGAGTATTAATATCCCCGATTATCATATTTCTATGCCGTATGTAAGTGCTCGCGACAGAGCCGATATTGAATTCGGACTGAAAAACGGCGCGGAAATCGTTGCCGCAAGCTTCGTGCGCTCGGCTGACGACGTAAGTACCCTGCGCGATTATATTGACAGTATCGGCTTTGAGGGCGTTGATATCGTATCTAAAATCGAAAACCAGAGCGGCTACGACGATATCGACCGCATTATCGACGCGTCAAACGGTATTATGGTAGCGCGCGGCGATATGGGCGTTGAAATTCCGTTTATAAAGCTCCCCGAAATTCAGAAAACAATTATCCGCAAAACCGTAGCAAAGGGCAAGTACGTTATTACCGCTACTCAGATGCTCGAGAGTATGACAACAAATCCCGTACCGACACGAGCCGAAATCAGTGACGTCGCAAACGCGGTTTACGACGGAACCTCTGTTGTAATGCTCTCCGGCGAATCCGCAGCGGGTAAATATCCCGTAGAAAGCGTTAAGGCGCTTAACGACATCTGCACCGAAGCCGAAAGCAATCACGAGGACTATCTCCTGCAGAAATACATCAAGGAATTTGACGACACCAACAGCTTCAGAAAGAGTATCTGCTACTCCGCAAAGCACGTTGCTCAGGAGGTAAACGCAAAGGCGATTATAGTTGAGTCCGCTACGGGTAAGGTTGCGAGAGCTATGGCTCATTTCCGCCCCGAATGTCCGATTATCGCGGTTGTTACCTCTCCGCTCGTTCAGCATAAGCTCTGCCTCAGCAGCGGCGTAACCGCCGTACTCGGCGAAAACCTCACCGATACCGATGAAATCACAAAGCAGGCTATGAATAAAGCGATTGAAACAGGTATTGTAAAAGAGGGCGATACGGTAGTTGTAATCTCCTCTAATAAAATCGAGCCCTCCTACGGAACCGATACGCTCCAGATTAAGGTGCTCTGATGGATAATTTAATCCTGATAGGAATGCCCGGCAGCGGAAAAAGCACCCTCGGCGTTATCCTCGCGCGCAGGCTCGGGTACGGATACCTCGATACCGACTCTTTTATTTCTCAAAGAGAAAAATGCACGCTCCAGAAAATCATTGACGAAAAAGGTCTTGATAAGTTTCTTGAGATAGAAAGCAGCGTCGGCAGCGAGATAGTATGCGACCGCGTAATTATCGCGACCGGCGGCTCGATGGTTATGTCGAAGGAGGCTATGGAGAACCTTAAATCGCTCGGAAAGGTAATTTTTATCGACGTTGAGCTTAAGGAGCTTAAGCGCAGGCTGAGTGATTATTCCGACAGAGGAATAGCTATGAAAAACGGTGAAACTCTTGAGGATATCTACAGCACCCGCCTCCCATATTACGAAAAATACGCGGATATAACGGTACGCTATAAAGAAGGAAACTCACTTGAAGACACCGCAAGCGATATTATAAAACAATTAAACAGCAACTAATAATAAATCGGTCGGATAGATTTCTATCCGACCGAAACTTTTAATATAATGTTAAACTTTAATTACTCGCCGTCAAAGCCCTCGAGCTTTGAAGTACAATGAGGACATCTTGTTGCGTTGATGTCGATTTTGCTCTTGCAGTAAGGACATTCCTTCTCTGTTTCTTCCTCTTCTTCCTCTTCCTTCTTCTTGCCGAGTGTCATAGCCTTATTAACAGCCTTAACGAGAATGAAGATGATGAACGCCATAATGATGAAGTTCAATACCGCGGATACGAAGCTGCCGAACTGGATAGGACCTACGTTGAGAGATTTTGTAATCTCGTCGATTGACTTAGCGCCCGTACACCAGCCGATAATCATCTGGATAAACGGTGTGATTATGTGTTCGCACAGCGAGCTTACAATCGCCTGGAAAGCGCCGCCTATAATTACCGCAACAGCGAGATCCATTACATTACCGCGCATTATAAATTCTTTAAATTCGCCAAAAAATTTTTTCATAGTTGTTCTTTACCTCCTTTATTTTAAAACAGCCTTATGAAAGACTTTTTTGCCCTTTTTAATAACGACATAGCCGTTTTCTTTAAACATATCCGCTGTTACCGCAGCGAAGGGATCGGCTACCTTTTCGCCGTCGATAGAAACTCCGCCCTGCTGAATAAGGCGTCTTCCCTCTTTACGCGAGGGAATAAGCGAGCATTTCGTAAGTAAATCGAGTACCGTAAAGTTCTCGCCGAAATCAGCCTCAGTAAGCTCAGTGCTCGGCATATTATCGGTATTATCACCCGAGCCGAAAAGCGCTCTTGCGGCTTCCTGAGCCTTTTTAGCCTCATCCTCGCCGTGAACGAGCTTAGTAAGCTCGTAAGCCAAGATTTCCTTAGCGGTGTTGAGCTGAGCGCCCTCCCAGGAGTCCATCTTATCGATTTCCTCAAGCGGCAGGAAGGTAAGCATTCTTATGCACTTTAATACGTCGGCGTCGGCTACGTTGCGCCAATACTGATAGAACTCGTAGGGGCTTGTCTTTTCCGGGTCAAGCCATACGGCGCCCTTCTGAGTTTTACCCATCTTCTTACCCTCGGAATTTAAAAGCAGGGTAATAGTCATAGCGTAAGCGTCCTTACCGAGTTTTCTTCTTATAAGCTCCGTACCGCCGAGCATATTGCTCCACTGGTCGTCGCCGCCGAACTGCATATTACAGCCGTACTTCTGGAACAGGCTGTAAAAATCGTAGCTCTGCATAATCATATAGTTGAACTCTAAGAAGCTTAAGCCCTTTTCCATTCTCTGCTTATAGCATTCTGCGGTAAGCATACGGTTAACGCTGAAGCACGCGCCTACCTCTCTTAAAAGCTCAACGTAGTTAAGGTCTAAAAGCCAGTCGGCGTTATTTACCATAATAGCCTTGCCGTCGGAGAAATCAATAAACTTGCTCATCTGCTTTTTAAAGCACTCGCAGTTATAATTAATATCCTCCTTGGTAAGCATCTGACGCATATCGGTTCTTCCGGAGGGGTCGCCTATCATACCGGTACCGCCGCCTACGAGCGCTATCGGCTTATTACCCGCCATCTGTAACCGCTTCATAAGGCACAGCGCCATAAAATGACCGACGTGAAGGCTGTCCGCCGTCGGGTCAAAACCTATGTAAAAAATTGCTTTTCCGTTATTAACAAGCTCGCGGATTTCTTCCTCGTCGGTTACCTGAGCGATAAGACCGCGCGCCTGAAGTTCTTCATAAACTCCTATCGGACTCACTCCTTATTGAAAGTTTTAAGTATCGAAATTTTAGATTTAAATAAATACCTTTACCATTATAAAATATACATATTTATAAGTCAAGACTTTTCGCTCTCAACCGAAATTTCACCGTTTCTTATATGAAAGGTTATGCTTCCCATCTCGTCCGTGCGGAAAATCTCTCCGCCTTGCGAATACAGCCGCGTCATAGCTTCAAGGCTCGGGAGGTTATAGCTGTTGTATTTTGATACCGATACAACCGAAAAGGAGGGTTTAACCGCCTTTAAAAACTCCTCCGAGGTCGCGCCGGCGCTTCCGTGGTGGCTGACCTTAAGAATATCCGCGCGCAAATCCCTCTTTGCACTTATCATATCCTTTTCTACCACGGAGGATATATCGCCGGTAAACAGCAGGCTTTTGCCCTTACAGCTAAGCTTTACCACGGCGGAATCCTCGTTGCTGTCTCCGTACTCCTTGTCGGGCGATAAAACCTCGCACTTAATATCCTTAAGCGAAAGCTTATCGCCGGCTTTAACCTTTTTGACGGGTATATTCTTATACTCGACCGCGTACCGCAATTCGTCAAGCGCGGTGCTGTCGGAAAGATACTTTTTATTTATCTCGGGCATTACGACTCTTTTTACGTCGTACTCCTGAATTATCCGCGCCATACCGCTTATATGGTCGTAATCGGGATGAGAAAGTATCGCGGCATCAATCGTTTTAACGCCTAAACGCGCGAGCGCGACCTTGATATTCCGGGCGTTTTTTCGCGTTCCCGAATCAATCAGCACGGAGCTTTCCCTGCTCTTTACCACGGCGCTGTCGCCCTGAGCCGCGTCGACAAATATTGCCGTTAAGTCATCAGCGGGCTTAAAATAAATTGAAAACGAAACGAATATAACCAGTATCACGAATACGATAAAAAATATCCTGCGCGCTGCTTTTGAGAATAAGCTCTTCATCGCCTTTTACCCTTCTTAGGCTTGCGGGAATATTTCTTAAACTTATTCTTTTTCTTCTTAGTATCGGGCTTATAATCGGACGGAGCGGTAATAAGACAGTTTTTACCGTTACCAACCAAATCAAGCCTTCCCGCCGCCTTAAGCGCCTTAAAAACCTTATCCTTATTAGAAGGGATAAAGTACTGCATAAGCGCTCTCTGCATAGCCTTTTCGCCCGGAGTTTTCGGGACATAAACCTTCTCCAGCGTATAGGGATCGAGCTCTGTATAAAACATTGCGGTAGAAATTGTACCCGGAGTAGGATAAAAGTCCTGAACCTGCTCGGGATGGATTTTCTCGCGCTTTAAGAATACCGCAAGCTCCACCGCTTCCTTAAGCGTACATCCCGGGTGAGAGCTCATAAGATACGGCACGATATACTGCTCCTTGTTAACGCCCTTAGTCGCACTGTAGAACTTCTCGGAAAATCTTTTATACGCCTCGATATGAGGCTTTCCCATTTTATCTAAAACAACCTCGCTGCAATGCTCGGGAGCTACTCTGAGCTGACCGCTGACATGATGCTTTACGAGTTCGTATAAAAACTCGTCGTTCTTATCGGCAAGGTAATAATCATAACGGATTCCGCTTCGTATAAAAACCTTTTTTATGCCGTCAATTTTTCGAAGCTCTCTTAAGAGGTGAATATAATCCGAATGGTCGGCTTTCAGGTTTTTACACGGCTTCGGCGCGAGGCATTTTTTATTCTTGCAGAGTCCGCACTTTTCCTGAATATCGCACGACGGAATCCTGAAATTCGCCGTTGGGCCGCCGACGTCGCTGATATATCCCTTAAAACGCGGATTTTTAAGAAAGCCCTTAGCTTCCTCGATAACATTCTCCTCGCTTCTTACTGTAACGGCTCTCCCCTGATGAAACGCGAGGGAACAGAAGTTGCACGCTCCGAAACAGCCTCGGTTATGAGTTATTGAAAACTCAACCTCTTTTATGCCGGGAACTCCGCCTGACGCCTCATAGCTCGGGTGATAATACCTCTCGTACGGAAGCGAATAAACGCGGTCGAGCTGTTCGGTATTAAGAGGATACATCGGCGGATTCTGAATTAAAATATATTTACCGTGACGCTGAATAACCTTTCTTCCGCGGACGGCGTCGGCTTCCTCAAGCTCCTTGCGCGCGGCGACAGCGTAGTCCTTCTTACTCTCGCTCACTCTCTCAAAGCTCGGCAAGTCAACTACCGATTCGGGCACATAGTCCTTAGTCGGTACCGCGTAGCATATTCCGCGTATATCGTAAAGCGCTTCCACCGGAAGACCGTCGTTGAGCCTGTTCGCGATTTCAACCGTCTGAAGCTCGCCCATTCCGTAGACGAGAATATCCGCCTTGCTGTCAAACAGCACGGAGGGCATAACCATATCCTCCCAGTAATCGTAATGAGCAAAACGTCTTAAAGACGCCTCCAGCCCGCCGATAATAACCAGGGTATCGGGATAAAGCCTTTTAAGGATATTTGAATATACGGTAACGGCTCTGTCGGGGCGCTTACCGGCTTTTCCTCCGGGGGTATATGCGTCGTCGCTGCGCCTGCGCTTAGCTGCGGTATAATGCGCAACCATACTATCGATATTTCCGGCGGATACAAAAAAGCCCAGCCTCGGCTTGCCGAAGCGCTTAAAATCCGTATCGCTTCGCCAATCAGGCTGGGAAATAACGGCAACCCTATAACCCGCGTTTTCAGTCACGCGGGTTATTATAGCCGCACCAAACGAGGGATGGTCAACATACGCGTCTCCCGTCACATAGACAAAATCGACATAGTCCCATCCGCGTTCCTTACATTCTTCAGTTGTCATCGGTAAAAATGACATTTTTTATTGTCCTCGTCAAACTTGTATGTTTCTGTTTTAAATACATATCCCCCGTACCTTAGTACTCCTATCAGATTTCAGATACTTGGGATAGGTTCTGAAACAGACATTTACCGGCCACCGGCCACCAGCCGCTAACCACTAACCTTGAGTGTGATTGCGCTCGAGCCACTGACTGTAGGTCATAATAACCTCACGCGGCTTTGAGCCCTGGTGAGGGCCTATTACGCCGAGCTGTTCCATATCGTCAATCATACGTCCCGCTCTCGCGTAGCCTACATGAAGTCTGCGCTGGAGCATTGAGGTTGAGGCCTGTCCGGCTTCGCAAACGAACTTAATCGCTTCCTCCATCTTAGCGTCAACCTGAATATCTCCGGAGCCTCCGGATGAATCCGAGTCGTCCTCTTCCTCGTAGATACGCTTGATTTTTTCCTCAATTTCCTCGTTATATTGAGCCTGAGCGGATTTCTTAACGTATCGTGTTACGGAACCGATTTCCTCGTCGGTTGCGAAACAGCCCTGAACTCGAATCGGGTTAGGAGCGCCTACCGGCATATAAAGCATATCACCGCGGCCGATCAGCTTCTCGGCGCCGCCGGTATCGAGGATAATACGCGAGTCCATATTAGAGCCTACCTTAAGGGCGATACGGCTCGGTACATTTGACTTGATAAGACCTGTGATAACGTTAGCTGTCGGACGCTGGGTTGCGATAACGAGGTGCATACCTGCCGCTCGAGCAAGCTGGGCGAGGCGCACGATGCTGTCCTCAACCTCTCCGGGAGCCGTCATCATAAGGTCGGCAAGCTCGTCGATAGCGATAACTATTCTCGGAAGCTTTTCTTTTCTTACGTCAAGTCCGTTAACCTCGAGTACGGGCTGAATAAGCTCGCCCTCCTCGTCCTCGTAGGGCGGATTTTCCTTCATATACTCGATATTTGAATCTATTAATTTATTATATGAGTCGATATCCTTACAGTCGAACTCGGCGAACAGCTTATATCTGTCCTGCATTTCGGATACCGCCCATGCTAAGGTGCTCGCCGCTTTTTTAACGTCGGAAACTACAGGCACAAGCAGGTGCGGAATACCCTTATACTTAGAAAACTCAACCATTTTCGGGTCGATAAGCACAAGCTTAACCTCGTCGGGCGAAGCCTTAAAGAGGATACTTATAAGCAGTGAGTTTACGCATACGGATTTACCCGAGCCGGTAGTACCCGCAATAAGCAGGTGAGGCAGCTTAGCGATATCCGTAGTGATAATCTTACCGGTGATATCCCTGCCGAGCACACAGGTAAGCTTGCTCTTGCTTTCCTCGAACTCGTCGGAATCGATAAGCTCACGGATTGAAACCACGCTTACCGCCTTATTCGGAACCTCGATTCCGACGGCAGCCTTACCCGGAATAGGCGCTTCTATGCGTATTCCGTTAGCCGCAAGGTTAAGGGCGATATCGTCCGAAAGATTCGTAATCTTATTAATCTTGACGCCGGGCGCGGGATGAAGCTCGTAGCGCGTTACCGACGGGCCTCTTGAAATATGGGTAATTGACGCCTCAACGCCGAAGCTCTTAAGGGTGGAAATAAGCTTTTCGGCGTTCTGACGCATTTCATCGTCACCCTTTACGCCCGAATTATCGGCGATTTTAAGCAGTCCGACAGGCGGGAATCTGTATGTATTTTCCTCAATGAAGATATCTTCCTTCTCTTTTTTAGGCTTTCTTAAGCGCTTAGGCTTATCCTCAGCCTTATCGGAATCCGCCATCTGAGCTTTTTTAACCGCTTCCATAAACTCGTCCGCGGCGTCGTTTTCCTTAGCAGGCTCGGGCTTTCTGTCGTCGTCTATCGAAATATCGATAGATGATTTTCTTCTGCGGCGTTTTTTCTTTGAATCGGCGTTTTCGATAGGTATATCAATAGACGTATCGAAGCCGTCGCCCGAATATACGTCGATTCGGGGTTCTTCGCCCTCGTAGTCCTCGTCGTAATCGTCGCGCCTGCGCCTTCTTACGGGACGGTGTCGCTCGCCGCGGTGCTCCTCATATGCCTGAGAAACATTCTTGCCGACCGAAACGGCAACTCTTCCGAGGTCGTTAAGAGAAATTTTACATATAATCAGTGAAAGTGTAACCAAAAGCACAAATACGACGCCGATTGACGCCCACCAGCCGAACGCGAGAAGCATAGGATAGCCTATTATTCCGCTGAACAATCCGCCGCCCGATAAAAACTTATTATCGGCGGCGAAACCGTTATAAAACAGATTTCCGAGCGCGGAAAAATAGCTCTTATCAAGGTAATGCTCCTTTGAGATAAGATATACTGCGCTTTCCGCAAGCAGAATAATTGAAATTCCTATAGCTATTTTCGTCTTAAAATGAGAGATTGTTTTTTCAAGCGTAGTAATTACGGCGAGGTAGATTAAAAGAATCGGAACGAGGATAATGCAAATTCCGAGGAAACCGTAAAAAATACCCCTTATACTCTCCCAAACCGAAGCTCCGGGCACAAAAATCACCAGGAGCGACAGAAGCGCCGACGCGAAATAGATAAGCGCTTTAACCTTAGGGTTCAGCTTTTTACGCGGCGCGGTACGGCTTTTAGCCGCAGGTCTGCCGCGCTTTGCGGAAGACCGTGAGGCTGATTTATTTGATTTTTTGGCGGTTTGTTTTTTTGCAGCCAAATTATTCACTCCGTTTTTTTATTCTTTATTAAAAACAGTCTTATACTAAACTAACCATACTGCCCGAAACCATTTCGTAAACGCTTACGCCGACAACGATAAGTCCGACAACAGCGGTATAGATAATAAACACAATCATTTTATCGGTTTTTAAAAGCCACTTAAAAAGCACAATAGCAAAATAACCGACAACCGCGGCAGTAACAACGCCGCAAATCATAACGATAAGCATTTCCGAGTTTATCGCCGAAGCATCAACTTCCTTAATCTCAAGCGCGGCAGCCGCAATTATTGAGGGAATACCGAGCACGAAGGTATAGTCAAGCGCCGCCTGCTTATTAATGCCGCGCATTTCGCCTACGGCAAGCGTAGTTCCCGAGCGTGAAAGTCCGGGGAATACAGCCGCGAAGCACTGACCTATACCGACTAAAATCGCGTCAAGCACGTTATAGCGGGTACGTCCGTTTCCGGTATAGTTGCTTTCGGTATCCTTAGCGTAATGCCTTCCGGTCTGACGCTTATTGCAGAGATTACCGATAAACAGCAGCAGGCTCGTTGTAAGCAGCGATAAGCCTACCACGATAAAATATTTGCTCTCGGCAAACATATCCGCTAAATCCTTAATCTTCATGTCGGTTCCGGGAATCGGAACGAAAAGCAGGAATAAGGGAATAAGTCCGATAAAAAGCATAAAAATCAGATTGCGGTCGCCGTCCATCTTCGACCACTTGAACTTACCCGTGAATATGTCCTTAATAAGCGAGAAAAACGCCTTGATAAGCCTCCATATAAGCTTACGGTAAAAGAAGATTACCGCCGCAAGAGTACCGATATGTAACATAACGTCAAGGAAAATTCCGCCGTCGTCCATATTCATAAGGTGCTTTGAGATATTCAGGTGGCCGCTGCTTGAAACGGGAAGGAACTCCGTGAGTCCCTGAACGGCTCCGAGAATAACCGTCTTAATAATTTGATTTACAAGATCCATATTTACCTCCCATATTATGTATGCTTAGGCAACAATACGTCGCCAAAGCAAAAAATTTATTCGTTTTTTTCTATCATATCATACAGGCAGTCGAGCGCCTCGGTAAGATTTCCGACCGAGTCAATCAGCCCGACGTCAACAGCGCGCTGTCCGTCAAGTATCGTTCCGACGTCCATCACGAGCTCGCCCGTATTCATAACGAGCTTGGTGTAGTCCTCTTTACTTACAGCCGAGTTTTCGACTATAAAATTTGTAATTCTCTCCTGCATACGGCGGTAATACTCAAAGGTCTGAGGAACTCCGATAGTAAGCCCGGTACTCCTCACGGGATGAACCGTCATCGAAGCGCTCTTTGCGATAAAGCTCTTTTTAGCCGATACCGCGAGCGGAATCCCGATAGAATGACCTCCGCCGAGCACAATCGATACCGTAGGCTTTTTCATACCCGATATAAGCTCCGCTATCGCAAGCCCGGCCTCAACGTCGCCGCCTACCGTATTGATAAGAATAAGCAGTCCGCTGATTCTCGGGTCCTCGTCAATCGACACAAGCAGCGGAATAACGTGCTCGTATTTAGTAGTCTTGTTATTCTGAGGGAGGACGTAATGTCCCTCAATCTGACCGATAACGGTAAGGCAATGGATTACCTTATCGCCCCTGACGGCGAGTATCGATCCCGAATCCTCTATACCGTCAAAATGCTTTTCGTCAATCGGGTTATCGCCGTCGATTGAGTAGTCGTTTTCCTCGCAGGGATTTTTTACAAATTCGTTTTTCCGGTCTTTTTTATCACTCATTTTACATACCTCCGCATATATTTTACCCGCGAAAGCGTAAAATGATGTACACACTACAAAAATTATACCATTTTTCGTAATATAATTCAAGAAAATTATTCTTTTTTCTAAATAAAAATTATTTTTTAAAAGAATTATAGTATGCTTAAGGTGTAAATTTATGTAATTCTATTTGAGGTGAAATTTTTTGGAAGTTCAAACGTGGCAGATTATCGTAATTGTTCTTTGCATTTTACTGTCTGCTTTCTTCAGCTCTGTTGAAACGGCGTTTTCGTTCGTAAACAAAATACGAATTCAGAGCTATGCCGACGACGGCAACAAAAAAGCAAAAAATGTTCTTTATATAACCGAGCATTTCGACAAGGCGTTAACCGCTATACTTATCTGCAACAACATAGTTAACCTCGGATGTTCGTCGCTCGCAACGGTAGTATGTCTCGAGCTTTTCGGAGACGTCGGCTCGGCTGTTGCAACAGGTATTACCACCTTCCTCGTACTTACCTTCGGCGAGATTATCCCGAAATGTCTCGCTAAGGAGCACTGCGAGGGCTACTCGCTCGCGACGGCGGGAGTTTTAAAGTGCATAACGCTCGTACTTTCCCCTATTGTTTTCCTTTTCGTAAAGCTAAAGGAAGGCGCGCTTAAAATTGCCGGAACAAAAACCGAGCAGCCGTCCGTTACCGAGGATGAGCTTAAGCAGATTGTCGAGAATATCGAGGGTGAGGGTGTGCTCGAGGAGGACGAAAGCGAGATGGTTCAGTCGGTACTTGATTTCGACGATAAAACCGTTTTAGAGGTTCTTACTCCGAGAGTCGATATGACCGCGATTGATATTATGGATCCGCCCGAAAAGCTCCGTCATATAATTATGGAGAGCCGCTACTCACGAATCCCCGTATACAAGGAAACGGTCGACCATATTATCGGCATACTCCACACCAGGGATTACCTCGAGGATATCGCAAACGGCACCGAGCCTAATATCGGAAAGCTGATTCAGCCCGCTTACTTCATATTCAATAATCAGAAGCTCTCTAAAATCCTCAGCGATTTTAAACGCAAGCGCCTGCATATTGCCATAGTTACCGACGAATACGGCGGCACCCTCGGAATTGTTACGATGGAAGATTTACTCGAGGAAATCGTCGGCGAAATCTGGGACGAGGACGAGGAAATCGAGCAGGACTGCACTAAAATCTCCGACACCGAGTATTTTGTCAGCGGAGATATGCCGCTTGAGGATTTATTCGACCTTGCGGATATTGACCCCGACGACGTTGAAACCGACGCGGTTACGGTAGGAGGATTTATACTTGAGCATTTCTCAACTATCCCGCGCCGCAAGGCTAAGTTTACCTTCCGGAATCTCGAGCTTACGGTTCAGCAGGTTAACAGCCAGCGTATCATTTCAGTAAACGTAATTATAAATCCGATAGAAGATGAAGATGAGAAGGATTAATTCCTTCTCATTTTTTTGCATATAAAAGAAACAGGTATGCACAAAAGCGTCCATAAGCACGAGTAAAAAGCGCAAATCTGACCTTTAACATTCAGTTTATTTTTTGAGTAATCCCATACATTCAGCTTAAGAAGCCTGTTGAATATACAGCCGGAAATAAATTCAATGCCCGTAATTACCGCGCCTCCCGCAACGCACTTTATTTTAAGCGGAAACTCCCCCGCCTTTTCAAACAGCCTGAACAACACGAGAAACGCCGCTCCTCCGGTAAGCAGCATAGACCAGTGAGTTTTACCGCGCCATAAAATCTCAATCAGCCCGTAGCCCGCACCGCCGAAAATAAACAAGCCGGCTTTTCTTTTTTTAGACATAAAAAATCACCGTTCTTAGCATTTGCAGTAACGGTGATTTTTATTTCAGGTTATTTGTAATTTCTTTTAATTCTTCTAAGGAATATAAACAGTTCAGTGCCGAAAGCAGAGCGTTAGTAGTAAGGTAGGTCGGAAGCTCAAGCTTTTTAAGAAGCTTTTCCCTCAATACGGCGGAATTCTCACGCCCGGAAAGCCCCAGTTCATACAGGTCGATTTTCTTAATTTCGCTCTCTTTATATACGGAGCTTTCGTTTAAAACTGTCGCGCCGCACGACTTAAGCGCCCTGAGGATTACCTCCTCGCTTACTCCCTCAACCCCGAGAAATCCTTCCTTTGAAGCCTCGGGCTTTCTTTTTTCTTTTCCCTTAAGCTGAGGAATATACGCGTGCTTAATACAGCTTTCGGGCACAATTCCCTTTAAAAAGTTGCGGATAACGAAGCCTGCCGAGTCGCTGTCGGTAAGAATCAGAATACCTCTTGTATCTGCAATCTTACGGATTAGGCGCTGTTTTTCCTTATCCTTAAAAACCCTGAAGCCGCCGGTTTCGATAATCGGCGTATCTACTACCGCTTTAAGCTTGATTCTGTCGTATCTTCCCTCGACGATAATCGCTTCCTTAACGCTTATCATACGCGCTCACCCGCGTAGATAATCAGCTTCGCCACAAGACGTTCAACAAGTATTCTGCCGTTAGCGGAAACGCTCCTGAGCTTAGCGGTTGTCTCGGTGATTTCCGCGAGGCTTTTTCTCAGCATAGCAGTCGGGATATTTCTTGTCTTTTTACCCGCCTTTTCAATAGCAAACTGACGTTTTCCGTAGCCGAAATCCTTTGCGACCTGAGATATCGGGGTACCGCTCTCAAGCGCCACCCTCGCCCTGTAGAAATCAATATACGCCATACTGATTACGTTTACGATATCGTTAGGCTCCGCCCTCTGATAAAAGAGGATATCGAGTATCGTAAACGCCCTGTCGCTGTTGAGGGCGACTATAGCGTCGGTAAGCGAAAAAATATTTGCTTCGAGCTGTTTCGTTACGAGCATTTCAATATGAGCTGTAGTGATATTCTCCTCGTCGCCTAAATAGTTGCAGATTTTATCGAGCTCGTTTCTTATTGTATTAAGGTCATAGCCCGCGTATTCCTGAAGCTTATACGCGTCAGCCTGCTCGATTTTTTTACCGCGGGTATCCGCCCATCTTATAATCTGCCTCGCGAGTGAAATATCGGTCTCGTGAGCCTCTAAGCACACCGTGCCGTTTTTAGCGATATAGCTTTTCAGCTTTTTAAATCCTGCGCCGGGCTTTTTTAAATCCTGCTTTAAGGTCGGCATAGTCATAATAAGCACGGTAGTATCAGGCAGGTTATCCATAATCGAGATAAGCCTCTCAAGCGATGTAGGAGGGAAATTATTGATATCGCTTACGTCGAGGTCGGATATAACAACCACGTTGTATTCGCTCATAAACGGAGCTACCTGCACCGCAACGGCAATCGCGTCGAGGTCATAATCCTTATCGAACTTATGAAAGTTGAACTCGGGAGGCTCTTTACCCACAAGCTTCTCGACAAGCAGCTTTGTATCGGTTTTTACATACATCTTTTCATCGCCGTAAATGAGGTAAATATTATCAAACTGCTTTTTACTCAGTTGTTTTTTTAATTCGTTTTTGGAAATTTCAGCCATAGCTTTCCCTCAGTCAAAATCTATTATAAATTCACCCGATTCATCAATCAGGCTGACGTTCTGCATATTGTCGTCGCAGCTTCCGTCCGACGCCTGTATCACCTCGCCGCAGCTCAGATCGTCGAGGTTATATACCTTTCCGCAGTAAATAAGATAATCTGCGGATTTATACTTCTCAGGCAGTTTAGCGGCATTTCCTTTATACGGAGCTATAAGCACGCTTAATTCGCCGTTTGAGATATACTGCCACGAATGATTACCGGTGTTGATGATTTTATCGGTAACATTATCGCTGAGCTTAACCTTTGCACTTGTATTCTCCTTAAATCGGGCGAAGGAAGCGCACTCGCGAGCCTTTCTGTAAACTCTTTCGCTGCTGTTATATCTATAATACACCAGAACCCGCTCTACGTCAAACTCCGTAAGAATATCGTAAGCGTAACCCATCTCGCGCTTTTCGCGCGCCTCAGGAACAATCAGCATATTTATTTTATTGCCGTCAAGATGGAGCTTTTCGGCAATATCCTCATAGAGGTACGCGTTTCCTCCGCAGCAGAGCACATTAACTCCGTAGGGGGATTTATAACTCACGAACATACCGTATCCCGAATCGTATACTCTGAGCTCCTCCTTATCGGCGTTAACAACAGAAGCAATCCCAATATTCGTGCACAGCACCACAACCGACAGCACCGCCGCCAAGGCAACGGTAATTCTGCGTTTTTTAAAAAGCAGCGCGATAACAATCAGCACGGCGGTTACGATAAACCAAAGCCGCATATCCTCCTGCCGCGCGTAAAAGGTCATAAAAGGAACCTGTGAAATTGAGTTAACTGCGAATACAACGTAAGACGCAATCGCGCGAGTAAAAAACGCCGTTCCGAACGCAAAAATTTTTGTAAAAGGAACCAAAAATAAAACCGCGGTTAAAAGCGACAACATAATAAGGAATCCCGTTACCGGCATAAGAAGTACGGAATAGAAAACAACAAACAGATTGCAAATACCGAAGAACATCATTGTAATCGGGCTTATCGCCAGCACCGCGCACACCGACATCATAAACATCTCGTATACATAACGCAGGATTTTTATTACGATAATATTAAATTTTATCCTTGCTTTATCTATACGGCTTTTTGCATTGAAATAAAGGAAATATTTATTTTTAATTCCCTTAGAGAATTTTAAGTCAAATCTTTCCATAAACCTCGGAAGCAAAAACAGAATCCCCGCTACCGAAGAAAACGACATCAGCATACCTACATCCCCTACCGCGAGAGGATTGCCGACGGTAAGAATAAACGCCGCGAACCCGAGGCTGTTGAAGGGCTCGTAGTTCTGAGAAAAAATATACCCGAGGTACATCACGATTATCATAATACCCGCGCGAGTTGCCGAGGACGAAAAACCCGTCACCGCCATATACAGAATAACCGCCGCTATAACGAGAATATTCCGTATCACCGCGCCGCCCCTGAACCGTTTTAAAAGCCGGGTAAGAATAACGATATATCCCGCGACGATACTCATATGCATACCCGATACAACGATTAAATAGCTAAGCCCTGTACTGCTGAAAGCCTTATAAAGCTCGGGCGAAAGCGCGTACTTATCGCCGAGAGATATCGCGTTGCACAGCTCTCCCTCATACCCCGGAATCAGAGCGCTGATATTAAGCGTAAGCGCATCTCTTATAACGGCAGGAATAAGCTTAAGGTTGAAATCCTTCGGGGTTTGCACGGTATAGTCGAAGCTATAACCCTTACAGCGGGCGTTAAAATCAATTCCGCGGGATTTATAGTAGTTATTCTCAGGTTTTTTAAGCAAAGCGTTCAGGGTGATTATATCGCCTGTTTCCGCTCCCAAATCAGCCGAGGTGTTGAGCACGATGCGGAAGCTCACGTCCTCGTCATCAATTTTATTACAGTCAAGCTCGTAGTAATAGTTATCGTAAGCGGTATGATAATTAGTAAGCGTTCCGCTGATTTTCGCGTGTGTGCCGTCGTAACGCTCTGTTTTTAATTCTGATAAAGAATTATATATGCCAAACCAGATATTGGAAAGCAGTATAACAGCCGCTATTAGAATTAACACCCTGCGGTTATCTCTCAGCTTCTTTATCAGAATCGCGGCGAAAAGCAGGCACGCCGAAAACGCCACGGCAAATAACGAAGCGTAAAAGCCGAAATAAAAAACGACCGAGAACGTCACCAGCATTGTAAGTCCGATATACGCAAACAGTCGTTTAGTCATCTTTTTATACCTTTAAGAATACAAATTATCTTTTTTACTTAGGAAATACGGGAAGCTTCTCGAGGAAGATAATATCGTCGCGGTCTGCGGCGTCTCCCTCGGCGAGTACGGCAACCTTTCCTACGGTATTTCCGCCTGCCTTTTTAACGAGCTTTTCTAAAGCGATAAGGCTCTCGCCCGTTGAAATAACGTCGTCAACGATAAGAACTTTCTTACCCTTGATTTTCTCGATATCATCAGAGCCGATATAAAGCTTCTGGAGCGATAACGTTGTAATCGAGCGAACCTCAACGTTAACATACTCGGGCATATAAACCTTTAAGCCCTTACGCGCAACAACATACGGAAGATTTTCCTGACGCGCCATCTCGTATCCGAGAGGAACTCCCTTAGCCTCGGCGGTAACGATAACGTCGTGCTCGGGGCACTTTTCAATAAGCGCCTTCGCGCTTTCTACGGTAATCTCAACATCGCCGAACATAATAAAGGCGGCGATATCAAGATGCTCATCCACCTCGCAAAGCGGAAGCTCGCGCTCACAGCCGGCGATAGTCATTTTATAAGTCCTAGCCATTTTAAACCCCTCAACACATTTTTCCTAAAGGCTTTCCGCCCATAAGGTGGAAATGAATATGAAACACCGTCTGACCTGCGTCGGGACCGCAGTTATTAACGATACGGTAACCGCCCTTCAGACCGACGGACTTCGCAATCTCGCCCGCCTTTGAGAAAATATGAGCGACAACCGCGCTGTTTTCTTCGTTAAGCTCATCAGCACTCGCGATATGCTCCTTCGGAACCATAACAATGTGAACGGGAGCCGCAGGTTCGATATCGTAAAACGCGAGCATTTTATCGTCCTCATAGACCTTTTTTGACGGAATAGTGCCGTCTACGATTTTACAAAAAATACAATCCATATCAATTCTCCGTTATGTAAAGATTTAACACTTACTTATTTTAATACAAAAGCTTGTATTTTTCAACTACTTTTTAGCCGTAATTTTCTTTTCCTCACCTGCTAAAAGGCGCTTAATATTAGAGCTGTGCTTAATAACTACGAAAAGTCCGATAAAGAACGCCGCAAGCGTACACAGCACAACGTAGGAAACGGTATAACTGAAATTCATATAATCAATAAAGAATGTGAGAATAAACGTATATACCGGGAAAAGACACGCGCAGGTTATGCTCGCGAGGGAGATAATCTTAGAGAAAATAAACACGATTAAAAACGTCGTGAGTATAATTACGAAAACTCTCCAGTCCGCAACCAGCATCATTCCGGCAGCGGAAACAATTCCCTTTCCGCCCTTAAAGTGAAAGTAAACCGGGAAGCTGTGGCCGAGGATACAGAAAAATCCGCAAAGATATTTTCCGATCACCACAATTCCGTCAATGTCCTTAGAGCCGGTGAATACAACCGCGAAAAGGATTCCTCCGATTAAAACGGCGATAACGGATTTAAGAAAGTCAAACACGATAGTAAGTATCGCGGGAACCTTTCCGACCGAACGAAGAACATTCGTAAATCCGGCGTTGCCGCTGCCCATTTCACGGATATCCTGCTTACCCTTAGTCGCGATACCGGTAACGATAACCGCGGTATTAATACTGCCTAAAAGATAAGCTGCTATAAACGAAATAAGCACGATATACCAGCCCGACATAAGCATTTGCATATTACTCATTACTTTTCCCCTCTTTCACGAATTATCATTCTTATAGGAGTTCCGCTGAGCGCGAAGGTCTCGCGGATACGGTTTTCAATATATCTCTGATACGAAAAATGGAACAAATCCTTGTTGTTGCAGAAGCTCACGAAGGTAGGCGGTTTGGTGGAGGGCTGAGTCATATAGTAAATCTTAAGTCTCTTTCCCTTATCGGTAGGCGGCTGAACCCTCGTAGTAATCTGAGCGAGCAGCTCGTTTAAGGTACCCGTTCTGATACGCATTGCGTTGTTTGCAGCAACGGTATTAATAAGGGTGAAAAGGTTATCAACCCTCTGACCTGTTTTTGCCGAGATAAATACGGTCGGAGCCCAGTTCATAAACGCGAACTCAACCTCAATGCGCTTTTTGAAGTTCTGCATCGTTTTATTGTCTTTTTCGATAGCGTCCCATTTATTGACGGCAATAATACACGCCTTGCCGGCTTCAAGCGCGAGCCCGGCTACCTTTGTATCCTGCTCGGTAACACCTATCTGAGCGTCTATCATAATAACGCAGACGTCGCTGCGCTCAATCGCCATCTTAGCTCTGATTATACTGTATTTTTCAATTTCGTCAACTATACGGCTTTTGCGCCTTATTCCCGCGGTATCGATAAAATTATACCTGCCGAATTTATTCTCAACGGCGGTATCGATACTGTCGCGCGTGGTACCCGCTATATCGGAAACGATACACCTGTCCTCGCTTGTAATGTAGTTTATAAGCGAGCTTTTTCCGACGTTGGGCTTACCGATAACGGCAACGTTTATTACGCTCTCGTCCTCGTCCTCGGCTTCATCGGCGCTGATATGAGAGAAAACCTCGTCTAGCAAATCTCCGGTACCGTGGCCGTGAACCGCGGAAACCTGAACCGGGTCGCCTATTCCGAGATTATAAAACTCGTAAAAATCGGGCTCGGGCTCTCCTATTTTATCGCATTTATTAACGCAGAGAGCAACCGGCTTTCCTGATTTCATAAGCATATCGGCTACGTCGATATCGGTAGCGACAAGTCCGGTTTTCATATCGGTAACGAGTATAATCACCTCGGCGGTATCTATAGCGAGCTGAGCCTGACGACGCATCTGAGAAAGAATCACATCATCGGACTTAGGCTCAATTCCGCCTGTATCAATTACCAGCGCTTTGCGGTTCTGCCATTCAATCTCCCCGTAAATACGGTCTCTCGTAACGCCGGGGGTATCGTCAACAATGGAAAGGCGCTGACCTATTAACTTGTTAAAAAGAGTAGACTTACCGACGTTCGGCCTGCCTACTATAGCAATTACGGGCTTAGCCATTTACAAAACCCCTTTCCCGACTTTTACTTCATTCTAAAAGAACAGGGCGGTCAGAAAACTGCCGCCCGTACTGTTCCGGTTTACTTTGTTGATTTAGCGTCCTCGTCCATAACGATAACCTGTCTGCCCTTATACATGCCGCAGGTTGTGCAAGCCTTATGGGGAGCCGTTAACGCGCCGCAGTTCGGACAAGTTGTAAGAGCGGGTGCCTTAATTGTGTAAGCGGCGGAACGTCTTGTAGATTTTCTTTTGTGAGAAGTTTTTCCGGTAGGTACTGCCATTTTAATTCCTCCTTAGTGTTTATCTAATCGTCAATTAACTGTTTAAGGATTTCCAGTCTTGAGTCAACCGGCGTTTTATTGCAATCACAATCACCGTCATTTAAGTTCTTTCCGCATTCGGGACAAATCCCCTTGCAATCCTCCCTGCAGAGAAACTTCCTCGGCAGGTTAAGGACTATATCGGAAATAACAACCTCGTCAAGCTCAAGCGTATAATCCGGAGTTTCAATATAATCGTCGTTTTCGTCGTTCATAAGCGCGGTCGCGAGTCCGTGGGTAAAGGTAAATTCAAGATGTTTAACAATATCGTCAAAGCACCTGTCGCAGCGGGTGGTATAATCAAAAACCGCTTTTACCTTAAGCTCAACAAGACTTGCCCTGTTGACCGCCGACGCGCTCACCTTGACGGGTGACTTGAATGGATAATCACCGTTAATATCAAAGTCGTTCATCGGCAAGGAATAGTCAACCTCAAGCCTGCGGCCTTCGTTTACAAAGACTTCCTTTAACTGAAGAAGCATAACGCACCTCCATTAAACGTATATCAAAACGCTATTTAAGATTATACAAAAACGGCATTATTTTGTCAATAGTTTTTTTAAAAATACAGGCATATTCAAAAAGCCGGTACAATAAGTATTATTCGTCCTTGTCGCCGCTCTTTGAAAACAGGGCAAAAAGTATACCTATAATCGCAAGCCCCGCGGAGCTTGCGGAAAATATAATCGTGAGATTTCCGGTTCCGACAACCTTATTCGCGGGCATAGGCAGGACGGAAAAAGCAACGCACATAACTACCGCGACAATAAACAGCAATACCATTATGGGAACTATAATAAGCATAATCTTATTAAACAAATCCAGTTTCCCGAAGCTCTTACTTTTCATCACTCTCACCCTTTCCCTTAATTATAAATATCACAAGTCCGATAAAGCCGACTCCGGCGGAAGCCGAAGCTAAAGCTACAGTCAGCGCGTAGTCATCGTCACCCGACGCCGCGTGAGCTCCCATAGCCGCAATAAGAAGCCCGAGAGCAATCGCGAAAATAATAATCAATATTAAACTCAAAAGCTCCGTGCTTTTCATCAGCCTATCCTCCCTGCTATTTCGGCAAAATCATTCATACTAAGCTTTTCCGCTCTTGACTGCGGATTTATATTACACTCTAATAATACCTCATTTACTACCTGTTTTTCAAGCCCTAAAGACGAACTTATTGAATTAAGTACGGTTTTTCTTCGCTGAGCGAACGCCGCCTTAACAACCCTGAAGAATTTTTTATCATCCTCAAGCTTAAAAAGCGGTTCCTTATATACGTTCAGCCTCATAACCGCAGAGTCAACCTTAGGCGCAGGCATAAACGAACCGGCGCTTACGGTAAAGCACATTTCGGGCTTGCTGTAGAAGTTTACCGCCACGGTAACCGCACCGCTTTCGCGGCTTCCGACCTCGGCGCAAATACGCTGAGCCGCCTCTTTCTGAACCATTACGGTAATAGCCTCTATCGGGAGCCTGTCCTCAAGCAGCTTCATTATAACGGGCGAGGTGATATAATACGGAAGATTAGCGCATACTACGACCTTCATCCCCTTAAACTCGTCCTCAATAAGCTTATTTAAATCGAGCTTTAAAACGTCCTCGTTTATAACCTTTAAATTATCGAACTCACCGAGAGTTTCCTCTAAAACGGGAATAAGCCGTTTATCAATCTCAACGGCGACCACCTTATCCGCTAAGGCGCAAAGCTCCTGAGTCAGAACTCCGATACCGGGGCCTATCTCGATAACGCCTACTCCCTCGCCTGCTCCGCTTAGCTCAGCCATTCTCGGGCATACCGAGGGATTAATGAGGAAATTCTGGCCGAGGCCTTTTGAAAAATTAAACCCGTAGCGGGAAAGTATCTCTTTAATTGTACCTATATCCGATAATCTTTTCATAGGGTTCTCAATCCTTTAGGATATTTATTCTTAAGCCTTCCGCCGGAGGCCTTTCCGAAACCGGTTGATATTCCGTTTACGAGAACTCCGGTATAACCCTTAAGGGAGGGCGGAATCTCAATTTCCTCGCCGTGGAGGAATTTTTTAATTTCAATACTGTTTATGTCTAAATCGACCTTACGGTTCAAATCCCCCGCCTTTGCGCACATAAACGCGTGGTGGCACGGCTCAATGCGGTTTTTCTTAAGCTCCGCAAAAAGTATACCCTTTCTGAGCACATTAAGTCCGCCTGTATCGGGCAGGTCAAAATTTATATAAACATTGTTTCCGATTATTTCAAATTTATCGCCGAAAGGTCTGTCGGCAAAGGTATCGTCGTAAAATTCCTCTGCGATATCCGGAATTTTTGCCCCCGGTTTCTTTAAGTCGGGAACGGAACCTTCCCCGGAATTTTTTCTAAGCTTAACGGCAAAATGTCCCTCGCCGCCGTCCTGCGGAAGGATTCTTCTCGCGTATTCAAGCGCCGGTCTGCCGAACGATACGCCGCTGTCAACTATTGAAAACCCGGGATTTTCCTTAATAAAGCGGGTGATAACCTCCTCGTTTTCCTCACGGGAGAATGTGCAGGTCGAGTAAACGAGCTCGCCGCCCTCTTTCAGAGCATACTTAGCGGAGTTTAAAATCCTGAGCTGTCTTACAGCGCAGCTTTTAACGTGCTCAACGCTCCATTCGCTCACAGCGCCGCAGTTCTTGCGGAACATTCCCTCGCCGCTGCACGGCGCATCAACGAGTATTTTATCAAAATAGCCCTTAAGCTTTTCGCAAAGCGCATCGGGACGGCAGTTCGACACAACCGCGTTTCTTACGCCCATACGCTCAATATTCGATAAAAGAATTATAGCCCTTGATTTTACAATCTCGTTGCTCCACAAAAGCCCTTTTCCGTTAAGCTTCGCGGCAATCTGCGTACTCTTGCCTCCGGGCGCGGCGCACAGGTCGAGCACCTTATCGCCCTCCTCTACCCCGAGCATTTCAACCGCCGAGGTCGCGGACGGTTCCTGAACGTAAAACGCTCCTGCGTGATGAAGCGGACTGTTGCCGATTGACTTAACCTCCTCGGGAATATAAAATCCCTCACGGCAGAACGGAGTATTTTTAAGCTCAAAGCCGATAAGGCGTGAAAGCTTGTCCGCGCTGCACTTAAGCGTATTTACCCTGAGCCCGCGGAAGGTTTTTGAGCCGTTATAATATTTTAAAAATTCGCCGAACTCATCGCCGAGCAGCGATTTCATTCTCTCTAAAAAAATTTCCATAATAAAGAATAATCCCGAAAAAACAGTAAAAACTACCAACAAGGAGGTGAGCTCTGATGAGCAGCTATCAGGATAACAACCATAACAGCCAGAACAGTCAGAACAAGCAGAATAAGCAGAACCAGAACAAGAAGTCCGGTAACGATAAGAACAAGAACGATAAAGAATGTAAATAACTAAACGCAATCGGCTCAAAACAATTTGAGCCGATTACTTTTTTAGGTAAGTTTTAAGTTGTAAAAGTTACTCTCGGCTTGTTAAATCAATTACATATATTATAACATAACCGACAATTTTTTCAAGGCTCTTTGAATGGTACCCCGAGCGTTTCGGCAACGGATTTAGCAAGGTTTTTCGCGATTTCTTTAATATTTGCTCTTATAAATCTCGCGTCGTCGAGGTTATCGTGATACGCAACCTCAATCAGCGCCGACGGCGCGCGCGTAAGCCTGAGCTCTCCGAGCGAGGTAGTCGGGATGGTTTTAACCTTTTCGGGATCGGGATAAAGCTCCGAGTAATTTGTCGCGAGGATATCGGCAAAATTCTGTCCCTTGACGCTTGTCGGATAATAATAAACCTCAACTCCCCTGTTTTTACCGGCGCTGCCCTCTCCCGAGGCGTTTGAATGGATAGCAAGGTGCAAGTCGTAATTGCCCGAGTTGCTGTCGGCAATTGCCTGACGCAAGGTCATTTCGGGCATATTGCGCTTAAAGTCAATACCGCTCGCTCTGAGATACGGCTCCATAGCGTCAGCGATAAGGTTCATATAGTATTCCTCGTTGCCTCCGTCAACGTAAGGATTCCACTCCTGAAGCGACGGACTTAAGTATAATGACGGCATATTTCTCCTCCTGATACAGTTTACTATAATTATATTAATAAAGAGAAGATTTATTACCGTTTTTAACAAAATTCCGCTTTACAAATCACTCGTAAAATGTTAAAATAACTAAAAGTATATCTTTTAAATCAATTCCAAGGAGGAAATTATAATGAAAAAATTTGTATGTTCGGTATGCGGATACGTTCACGAGGGAGAAACCGCTCCCGATTTCTGTCCGATATGTAAGGCTCCTGCCGAGAAGTTCAGCGAGGTTAAGGGCGACGCTGATTACGCAACGGTACATATCGTAGGCGAAGGCAAGGCCGAGGGCGTAAGCGAGGATATCATCAAGGATTTACGCGACAACTTCACCGGCGAGTGCACCGAGGTTGGTATGTATCTCGCTATGGCAAGAGTTGCCGACAGAGAGGGTTATCCCGAAATCGCCGCTGCTTTTGAGAAATACGGCTTAGAGGAAGCTGTTCACGCCGCTAAGTTCGCCGAGCTTTTAGGCGAGGTTCTCACCGACTCCACCGCTAAAAACCTTAAAATGCGCGCTGACGCCGAGGCAGGCGCCTGCGAGGGTAAGTTTGATTTAGCGAAACGCGCTAAGGCAGCAGGACTCGACGCTATCCACGACACAGTTCACGAAATGGCTAAGGACGAAGCTCGTCACGGCGCGGGATTTGCAGGTCTCTTAAAGAGGTACTTCGGCTAATCCGCAATGCGTAATTAAAAAATGAGCAGAGTAGAAAAATCTACTCTGCTTTTTTTACACGAAAAGAGCGGGAGCTTTTGCCCCCGCTCTGATAAATTTTCTGAGATTATTTTAATATCAAGCTTCAGCCGAAATCAACCGCCGCTTAATTCGTTTAATGCAAACGAAATCAGGTCTTCTTCATTCTTAGATCCGTTATCCTGATCGAGATCCAGGTTCGAAGCAAGAAGCACGTCTGCCTTAGCGAGTTCTTCAATAGTAATCTCGGGTATAGAGTATTTTTTCAGCATTGTACTACCTCCTCGACTTATGATAACTCGCTGTACTTAGCCGCGCAGCCGTCGTAGGTCACGTCTGAATCATTCGTATACTGTGTATAATAAGTACCGTCGGATGTTTTAAGATAGAAACGAGCGGCGATAATAGTGTCGGGGTTAACGTTATTAACCATCGCGGTAACGTACTTGTAGGTTGTCGAAGTAGAATATTGACCGTAATCTCCGGCGAGGTTGTTGTCGGTTCCCTTACAATCGACCTTTGCGCTCGCACAGTTTGTGATATTAGCCTTTCCGATATTCGCGTCAGCAGCGGCTACTGTAGATACACCTGTTGGTTTTATAATTATATATCCGTATTCTTCTACCTTGGAATCTTTAAGAATCTCGGAATTGATAACAGTTATAAAGCGGATGCTCTGGGGTGAGGTCTTTTTCTGAACTCCGAGAGTTTTAAAATTGTAGAGCACGGAGTAGTTGTTTTTTTCCGCGAGAGTGTCGCCGGCTCCAACTGCTATCGTATCGTTGAAGTTATAACCGTCTCCGTTCTCCGTGTAATAGTCGTAGGAACGTGGTTCCCATGTAAGAGTTTGACCGCACAGTTCCGAGAGGTCTGTACCTTCCGCAACTTCTTCATCATTTTCAGTAAACAGAACATAACCGGTATTGCTTTCATAGTCCAAAAGGCAATTCTTCGGAAATGCTTCCTCTCCAATTGTAAGATCTTGTCCAGCGTCGTATGGCGGAGCAAACGTTACCGTCGTAAGATTCTCGCAACTACTAAACGCCCTATAGCCAATTTCTTTAATGTTTTCAGAGAAATATAAACTGCTAATAGCTGTTTTCTCAAAAGCATAATCATCTATACTCTCAACACTATAACCAATATATAATTCCCGAAGACTTGTACATCCCGAGAACGCCATCTCATCGATAGTTCTAACGTCGTCACCGATATGAGCACGTTCAACGGATTCGAGTCCCACACAAACCTTATAACTTAAGCTTGTAATGCCGTAGTCGATATAAACCTCAGTTATATCATTAGAATAGTCGCAATCTTGATACTCATATCTACCCTCTTCCATATCACCATTTCCCTGGAAGTATAAAAGATTTCCACTAAACTCCCATGAAACATTTTCACCGCATTCACCGCTTGTCGGCGGATCTCCATCAGCGTTCGCCGTCATAGGCAGCGTGGTGAACAAGCCTGCAATCATCAGTACCGCAAGCAATACGCTTAACGGTCTTTTAAAATGTTTAATCATAAATTCCTCCTAAATTACCTGCGTACAGCTTAATTCACGTAAGCCGTACAGTATAGATATACCTATATAAATCTATTATATATATATATAATATGTCAATATAATGTCAACAATTTGTCTCTTTTTTGTTTGTTTTTTCTTTCATTTATGCTATAATTAAAAAAGATAAAAGGAGATGTGCTTATGGACTCAAACGAAATAGAATATATCGTCGAGCTTGAAAAAGAAGTTGATGAAATAAGAAAAGCCGCGCTCGAAAAGGTTCAGCGTACACACCCTGAAATCAAATTCGTTATCGACCGCCGCACAATAGATGATTACTGCTATAAAACATGGGACTATCCCGGCAAGTGGTATTACTCGGGCTTTAAGCTCCCGAAAGAATTCCGCACCAAGGACGAGCTAATCGACGCCATAGTCAATGATACGATTCGGCATTTTTGTAAATAACGGAGAATAAATATCGAAGCAAAAAAATAAGCAGAGCGATTTCTCGCTCTGCTTACTTTATTAATCGTCATCAAACGGATCATAATAATAGAAACGGCCTTTTACATAGTAGCCGGTTTCTGCTCCGTATACTCTGTTTCCTGTTCTTGTAAGCGCAGAATAGTAAACCGTACAAGTCCTGAAGTTGGAATACTTTACTGAATTAAGTTGGAAGGAGCTCGGAACATATAAGAGGTTTTTTAAAGCAGAAATAGTTTTATTTCTGATTACATTCTTATCATAAGAATATACGGTTAACGTATATTTTTTTCCTTTTATTTTTGCTGTCAATTTTGCTTTACCGTGACCGACGCCGTAAAACTTCCCGCCGCTTACAGAAACAACAGAAGGCTTACTCGACTTCCATTTAGCCGTTTTATTGCCGGAAATATTCTTAGCAAAGGAGCTTAGATTCTTATACTTTCCTTTACCGATTTCAGTCCAGTCCTTATTTACACATACCGAGCATTTAGCTTTTTTTCCGTCCCTTTTTACCGTAATAGTTGCTTTACCCATCTTTTTAGCCCGAACATATCCGTATTTATCTACGGAGGCAACTTTTTTATTTGAGGATTTCCATTTTGTTGTTCCGACAGAATCGGAGGGCGTTACTTTAACATTCAGCTGCTTTCCGTAGCCTGCGGTGATATTAAACTTTGATTTATTCAGCTTAAGCTTCTTAACATGCTTTAACTTAACGTCATAATACCTGTACAGATAGAAGCTGTATTCATCAGCGTATTCGCCGTATATAGCGATTTGGTAAGTGCCTGCCGGTAAATAATCCGTAACTACATAGTTTTCCTCAAATGAGATATCAAGGTATTCACTAAACACCTCATTATCGCTACTGTCGTATATAACAACTCTCGCGTCATCGCCTGTCATATATGTTGAATCATCAAATTCAAACAAAAGCCATGAACGGCTTTTTAATGAAACAGTATACCATTGACTGCTGTCATCGTTAAAATAGTATTCTTCGTGACCTAAATAGACCGATTTGGTAGTTGTTTGAGCGTTTACGGGCGCTGCTGATAAAACACCTGTCAAAAGAACAATAACAATTAAAATACATAATCCTTTTCTTAAATTTTTCATCTTAAGACCTCTGCAATAACCATTGCCATATATTGAATTGTTTTACGACTGACGTGAAAGTATAAGTATCGTTCACATTCTACTCTTAAAGTGTATCACAGAAAAAAAGAAAAAACAATAATTTATACACATATTAAAGCAATAAAACGGAAAATAAAACATCTTGCACTTTCAGGTAAACTTCGCTATGTGCAAGTTGCATAAATATAGGATAAAAATTTTGGATTGCAACGCCCCGTAATATATTGTACAATATAAGGAGAGTTTAAAATATCCGGAGGGCA
>CAJOFK010000008.1 GCA_905234015.1 uncultured Ruminococcus sp. | reverse complement strand
TTAGTTCGGGGTAAGCTTTAAACAGGCTTTCCGTAGAGCTTAGGCTTGATTCGATTTCGGCGGGGGAGAGCTCTCTGAGTTTTTCAAGAGGGATACAACCCCTCTTATCAAATCCGCACGCCTTGGTTCTGTCGAGCGACGTCATAACCGCTCCGGAACCGAGGTTTTTTCCGATATCGTCAATAAGCGAGCGGATATAAGTTCCCTTTGAACAGCCTATCTTAAGCGTACCGCTGAAATTTTCCTCGTCATAGCTTAAAAGCGTAAGCTCGTAAATCTTTATTTTTCTCGGTTTTCTTTCAACCTCAATACCCTGACGCGCTAAGTCGTAAAGACGCTGCCCCTTAACCTGAACTGCGGAATACATCGGCGGAATCTGCTCGATTTCACCGCGGAAGCTTTCAAGCGTCTTTTCAAGCTCAGCTCTTTTTACCGAAGGGGCTGAATACTTTTTAACCTCACCCCATATATCGAGAGTGTCGGAGGTTAAACCAAGCTGAAAGCCTGCGATATACTCCTTATCGTGATTCGGGATAATATCCTGAGCCTTGGTCGCGTTTCCTATTAAAAGAGGAAGAACTCCCGTCGCGTTAGGGTCGAGAGTTCCCGTATGACCTATCTTTTTTTGAGATATAAGTCGTCTGACGATTGCGACAACGTCAAAAGAGGTATGCTCCTTCGGCTTATCAATCAGTAAAACGCCGTTCATAAGACTTCTTCCGCCGCGGTTTTCAGTTTTTCTATAACCTCCTCCAGGCTGCCCTTTAAGGAACAGCCCGAAGCCGCGATATGTCCGCCGCCGCCGAAGCGTTTGCAGAAGCTGCACGCATCAACGCCGTCGTTAGTACGCACTGAAACCTTATAATCGTTTTCCTTTTCACGGATGGTTATGCCGATTTTAACTCCCTCGATCTGACGGGGAATAGACGCGATCCCCTCGGTTTCGTCGTCGCCGAGGTTTTCGGTCATTTTAAGAGTAGTGTAAACGATAGCGCATTTGCCGCCGGCGCAGAAAATCATATTCTCAAGCACCTCGCGCTCAAGCTCAATTCTGCCCCTCGATTTAGTCTCAAACATACTCTTATTGATTTCGGCACTGCTGCATCCGAGGTCGATTAACTCAGCCGCAATCCGCATTGTCTCGGAGGTTGTATTTGAATATCTGAAGCAGCCGGTGTCGGTGCTGATTGCCGTATAAAGGCAGTCGGCGATATCCTTATTATACTTTGCGCCTAAAAGCGGAATGAGCTTAAAAATTATCTCGCCTGCCGCAGCGGCTTCGGAATCGACGTATTTATAAGGGGCGTCAATCCGGTTCGACTTATGATGGTCGATACATAACTCAATCTTACCCGAATAAAATTTTTTATTTGAGCCGAGGAGCTTTTCGTCGGCTACGTCAGTTGAAATAATATACTCCGCCTTAAAATCGGACTCCGTAAGCATATCGTAAATATAGTTATATTTATTAAGACGCTCGGTCATAATAACCCGGGCGTTTTTTCCGATTTGCTTAAGCGCGAGCGCAAGCGCAAAGGCGCTTCCGATACAGTCGCCGTCAGGATAATCGTGAGTTAAAATCTCAAAATTATTATGCTGTAATATTAAATCCGATACCTCTTTAAGAGTCATAATTATCGTCGTCCTTAATATCTAAATCGTTTAAAATCCGCGAAATATTCGCGCTGTATTCAATGCTGTCGCTGGCGGTGAATATCAGCTCGGGAACGTGGCGGAGCCTGAGCCTGTGGCCGAGCTCCCTGCGTATGAAGCCCTTTGCGCTGTCGAGCCCTTTGCAAGCGAGCTTACAGCGCTCCATTCCCTCAATTGCGCTGACATATACCGTACAGTAGGACAGGTCGTTGGTTACCTCTACACGGATAATCGAGATGAACGCGTCTTTAACGCGCGGGTCCTTAAGCTCGCGGAAAATCGCCGTAAGCTCTCTCTTTATATCCTCGGTAGTCCTTTCAATCTTATGTCCCATTATTTTTATGTGTCCACGTCAAACTGTGCAGTCCCTCTTTTAAGACCATATCTCCCGTACCTTTCAGTCAATGTCAGGTTTTGGATAGGGAGGACAGGTTCTGCTGTAGACTATAAACGTGGACGTTCCTTTCTGAATTGTCATATCCTCCGAACGTTTAGTGCAAGGCGGAATCGGCTCGCGGGCTCCGGGTTAGTCCCTGTATTCCTCTATCTCGTAAACCTCGAAAACGTCGCCTTCCTTAAGGTCGCTGAATTTTTCAAGGCAGATACCGCACTCGTAGCCCTCGGCAACTTCCTTAACGGAGTCCTTAAAGCGCTGGAGCGAAGCGATATTGTCGTCGGCAATAATAATACCGTCGCGGACAACTCGAACCAAACCGTCGCGCTTAATCTTACCCTTCTTAACGTAGGAGCCTGCGATTGTGCCGACGCTCTTAATCTTGATAACGTTGCGGACCTCGGCGGTACCGAGCTCAACCTCTCTCGTCTTAGGCGCGAGCATACCCTTCATAGCGCTCTCGATTTCCTCGATGCAGTCGTAGATTACGCGGTACATACGCATATCTACGCCGTCGCGCTCTGCGCTGCTCTGAGCGTTTGAATCGGGACGTACGTTAAAGCCTACGATAATAGCGTTGGAGGCGTTCGCGAGCATAACGTCGCTCTCGTTAACCGCGCCTACCGCGCCGTGAATTACGTTAACACGAACTTCCTCGTTAGTGAGCTTCTCGAGACTCTGGCGAACTGCCTCAACCGAGCCCTGAACGTCAGCCTTAACGATAATCTTCAGCTCCTTCATCTCGCCCTGCTTCATCTGGTCAAAGAGGTTATCGAGAGTAACCTTGGTCTGAGCGTTGAAGATTTCCTCCTTACGCTCATCCTTACGCTGCTGAACGAGCTGGCGAGCAAGGTGCTCGTTTGTAACTGTGTTGAATATATCTCCGCCTACGGGAACCTCGTCGAGACCGATAATCTCTACGGGTACGGACGGGCCTGCGCTTTCAACCTTTTCGCCCTTATCATTGGTCATAGCCCGGACTCTTCCTAAGCAGGTGCCGGCAACTACGGTATCTCCTGCATTGAGAGTACCGTTCTGAACGAGTACGGTTGCGATAGGACCTCTGCCCTTATCAAGACGAGCCTCAATTACGATACCCTTAGCCGCTCTGTCGGGATTAGCCTTAAGCTCCTTCATCTCGGCTACGAGCAGTACGCTTTCGAGAAGGTCGTCAAGGCCTTCCTTAGTCTTAGCGGAAACAGGTACGCAGATAACATCTCCGCCCCATTCCTCGGGAATAAGCTCATATTCTGTGAGCTGCTGCTTAACCTGGTCGGCGTTTGCGCCGGGTTTATCCATTTTATTAATAGCGACAATTACGGTAACGCCTGCCGCTTTAGCGTGGTTGATAGCTTCAACCGTCTGGGGCATAATACCGTCGTCCGCGGCTACAACGAGGATAGCGATATCCGTAGCCTGAGCGCCTCGCGCTCTCATTGTGGTAAACGCTTCGTGTCCCGGGGTATCGAGGAAGGTAATCGGCTGGTCGTTTACGATAGTTCTGTATGCGCCGATATGCTGAGTGATACCGCCTGCCTCGCCTTCGGTAACATTGGCGTGGCGGATAGCGTCGAGGATAGAGGTCTTACCGTGGTCAACGTGACCCATAACAACAACAATCGGAGCTCTGGGCTCGAGGTTGGTATCGTCGTCCTCGCTGTCGTCGATAATTCTCTCCTCGATAGTAACTACTACCTCTTTTTCAACCTTGGCGTTAAATTCCATAGCGATGAGCTCGGCTGTATCGTAGTCAACAGTATCGTTGGCAGTAATCATAGAGCCCATCAGGAAAGCCTTTTTAACTACCTCGGCAACAGTCGCCTTAAGGCGTGAAGCGAGCTCGGAAACAACGATTTCGTCCGGGATGGTAATGGTGATAGGACGTTCCTTACGCTGCTTCTCGATACGTGCGAGTCTCTGAGCCTCGGTCTCGCGCTTGCCGCCGCGGCGCTGGCGCTGCTTGCGGGCGCGGTTTGTGAATTTCTGTTTTTTGCTTGTATCCTGATTACGGCGGAGCTTTTCGTTCGCCATATCGTCGTATTTCTGGTTATATCTTTCTACGTCGACGTTGGACTGGCGGGTATCGATAACGCGTCTGTTGGAACGGTTATCGGACCTTTCCTCCTCAATAGTATTGACAACCTCGACCTTTTCGGGTTTGCCTTTAACGTTCTTAGCCTTTTCGCCCGGTTTCTTAGAGGGCTTGGTTTCCTTTTTCTCAACAGGAATTTCCTTACGCTTAGGCTTTTCCTCTTTGATTTCCTTTACTTCCTGAGCGGCCTGCTTCTCATATTCCTCAACCGCCTTATCGCGGACTGCGAAATACGCCGAAAAATCCTTAAGCGCGTTTTCGCTCGTCATAACGTCGAAAATAACGTTAAGCTCCTCAGTCTCAAGGGAGGTCATAGACTTTTTGTTTACTCCGCAATGCTTGGAAAGGAGTTCCGTAATTACCTTACTTTTTACGTTAAAATCGTCCGCAACTTCTTTAACCTTATATTTTATCATAGACAGTTACCTCCTGATTTCCATATTTTCAATCACTATAGTTTATACCGTTATATCTTCGGGTGAATTTTCTTCTGAAATAAGCTCGCAAAGTCTTTTCGCAAAGCCTTTATCGCATACCGCGGCTACCGCGCAAAATTTGCCGATTGCAGCGGACAGCTCGTCGCGGGTGCGGTTGAGCTTTAAAACCTGCGTGCCGCAGCGGGCGCAGGTGTTTTTAAGCTTTTTCGCGGTGTTTTGCGATACGTCGCAAGCTACTAATACAAGAGAGGCTTTTCCGTTTACCGCATCGTCAGTCACGGCGTCGTTGCCGATAGTGAGCTTTCCTGCTCTCCGGCAAATGCCGAGCAGGTTCAGTATTTTATCATTCAAAGCTTTTCAGCTCCTCTTTAATTCCGTCAAAAAGTTCACCGGGAAGCTGTCCCTTAAAGGTACGCTCAAAGCGTTTAGCCTTAATCGCCTTTTCAAGACATTCGGTATTTTTGCATACATAAGCGCCGCGTCCCGGTTTTTTACCGGTTAAGTCAAGGCTGATTTCTCCCTTTTCGGTTATTTCGCCGTTTTCTGATTTGAGGTCGGGAGCCCTAACAACCCTTACGAGCTCCGGCTTCGGCTTCATCTCGCCGCAGCCTACGCACTTACGCATCGGTATTTTCTTCTGCTTCAAAATTATTCCTCGGTTTCTGTTTCTTCTTCTTCCTCGTCCTCGCCGTAGAAGCCGGATTCGGGACGGATGTCGATTTTCCAGCCTGTTAAGCGGGCTGCGAGACGGGCGTTCTGACCCTTGTTGCCGATAGCGAGTGAAAGCTGACCGTCGGGAACTGTTACCTTGCAGCTCTTTGCGCTTTCGTCAATTATATCAACCTTAAGTACGGTAGCGGGGGATAAAGCCGCCGCGATGTACTTTTCGGGCTCGTCGCTGTACTCGATAATATCGATTTTCTCTCCGCCGAGCTCCTCAACAATCTCGTTTACACGGTCGCCGCGTGTACCGATACAGGAGCCGATAGCGTCGATGTTCTCGTCGTTAGAGATAACCGCCATTTTAGTACGGCTTCCCGCCTCACGGGCGATAGCCTTGATTTCAACTACGCCGTCGTAAATCTCGGGAACCTCCTGCTCGAAAAGACGCTTAACGAGCTCGGGGTTAGTACGGCTTATCATAGCTCTAGGACCTCTTTCGTTGTCCTTGATATCGGCTACGAGAACCTTAATGCTGTCGCCGTCCTTTAAAACGCGGTCGCCGACCTGCTCGCTCTTGGGAAGAGTGGCAACTGCCTTGCCTATGCGAATAGTCGCCATACCGTTAACGGGGTCAACACGCTCTACAACCGCGGTAACAAGCTCGCCTAAGCGGCTCTTGAACTCGCGGAGCATCTGACCCTTCTCACCGTCGCGGATACCCTGACGGATAACGCTTCGCGCGGTCTGAACGGCGATACGGCCGAGCTGTTTCGGGTCGAGCGGAACATCATACTCGTCGCCGACCTCGATTTTCTTTCTTTTCTTACGAACCTCCTCGAGCGAAATCTCGAAGTTCGGATCCTCAACCTCCTCGACAACAGTCTTAGTGAGCTTTACGTCGAAGGTGTTTTTCTCGGGGTTAATTTTAAATACTACGTTTTCGTTGCCGCCGTAAGAGTTCTTACACGCAACCTTGATAGCTCTTTCGATTTGCTCGAGCATATAATCCATAGGGATTCCCTTTTCCTTTTCGAGCAGCTGAAGAGACGCGAATAATTCCTTGTTGTTCATTTTCCTACCATTCCTTTCTTTCAGTCAAAATCATCAAGCTTAATCCACGCGGCGTCCTTTTGAGAAATTGTTATCTCGTTCTCACCGCTGTGGTCGGTTATTGTAACTTCGCCGTCGCTGAAGGCGGTAAGAACGCCCTTAAACTCCTTACCGATACCCTCAATCGGGCGAATCATTTTTACCATAATATCGGCGCCGATAAAGCGCGAAAAATGTTCTTTTCTTATAAGCTCCCTCTCGAGTCCGGGTGAACAGACCTCGAGGGTATACGCGTCCTGAATAGGGTCCGCGTCGTCGAGGGGCTTATCGATAGCTCTCGACATCTTCTCACAGTCGTTTATATCAACTCCGCCGTCCTTATCGATAAAGATACGGAGATAATAGTTAGCGCCTTCTTTAACGTATCGCACGTCCCACAGCTCAAGCCCGAGTTCGGCGGCTATCGGTTCGGCGATTTCCCGTACGCGGGAAACGGTATTTTGTTTAGCCATAAATACTCCTTATTCTATCAGTTAAAAAGCGGAGGGTCGCTAATTAAAGGCTGCGCTCCTCGGCTTTTCTTTAAACAGAAAGGAGCAAGCTGTTCGCTCACTCCTTCATACTTTCAATATTCAACAATAGAATTATAGCACCTTTTTCAGGTAAATGCAAGTGTTTTTTAAAAAACAATCTCGTTTTGGTCGTCTTTATAAGCCTTAGGCTCTTTCTCGCCGTGGAAAACAATCATATACATAATTTCCAGTACGAGGAAAATCAGCTTCATCAGCATAAAGGTTCCCAGGGCGAATACTATAAAATAGCCGAGACCGTTTGTAATAAAAGCTCTCTCAACCCATTTTCCGTCAATCTTCTGAATATATGTAATGGTTAACGCCATATAGTAGAACACACCCGCCATAGCGAATTCGCAGAACGTAGCGAACCTCGGCAGGAAGATGAGAATAGCGAGAAAAACAATAGCTCCGATTAACCATATAATAATCGGGATAGTGCTGTTCGGTTCGGGAAGAACGCCGAGCAGGTATTTTGTACGGATAAGCTCAAAGCCCCTGAAGGAAATCTTATTAATCGGGATAATAAAGAGTAAAAACGGAAGAATTATACGGATAAAAAGAGTATACCACTTACCCATATCCTCCTTGTAGCAATCTATCTCGTCAAGATACCAGCCGATTTTTTCTTTCCTGTTTTTAAAATGGTGTCTGTGCTCTGACTCGTGTGCCATTTATTTCACCTCAAGTTGCATAATTTTCTGAAAAACATTTTATCAAAATTATACAAAATTGTCAACCGTATTTCAAGATAAAAAGAAAAAGATACAGGCCGCGAAAACCACAGCCCGTATCGTATTTTTACCAGAAGGTTTTTACTTCTTTATCCTGCGCGACCTCGGGAGTCTGGTCAATCAGCTTTTCAACGTATGTTGAAATTACCGTACCTACCGTTTTCGAGTTCACAACTGCAATATACTTGGTTCCGCTCTTATAGAATGAAACCGTATCGGGTTTCCTGCCGGATTCGTAAGTATACTTTATCGTCAGCGCGGGTGAGCCTGACGCGTTTTTGGAGGAGTTGTCCGCCTTGGTAATAAGATTTGCGTTTCCGAAATACGTCTCGAAGTTTCCTTCTTCGATTTCGTTTCCGTTATACTTGGTCCTTGTGTCGGAGGATGAGGTTTCCTCGCCGTTTTCGTCCTTGGACGTTGTTACGGTTGTCTTAATATCGAAATCGTAGGTCTTTTTCGATAATGTTACCGACATCTGCTTAAGGCTTGAAAGCTCGGGCTTGAATACATATTTCGTAAGGAGCTTTTCCGCGGTGGTATCAATCCACGGAATAGACGCCCTGCCTATCTTATAAATGACGTTTCCGCCGGTTTTCATAAGGTAGCAATTGCCCTTTGAGTCGGGCTTTGAGGCGATAAGCCTTACCGTCGCGTCCGAATAAACCGCATCGAGCTTAGCGTAGGGGTTGGATAAACCGTATTTTGCAATTGTACCGGAATTCGGCTTAACCGCCGCAACGCTTTCGGCGTTAAGTCCCCTGATTGCGCCCTGCACCTGGCTTGCCTCGGTATCGTCGGCGAAATCGCTGTAGGGAGAAGTAATAATATGAGTGTTGGAGATGTGCTTTGTGTCGGAGTTCGGCTTAAGCACGATATTGTTTTTGAAATGAGTTCCGGAAAGAGTCAGCCTGCTGAACTCGGCGCTGCCTTCGTCGGAAATGCTCTTGTTGATTTCCTTGCTGATAAAATCGGTAACTCCGTAAAGCAGCTTTGAGGGCTGCTCGCTCGCGCAGAGATACACGGTTTTATTCGAGCCGTACATAACGTAGGTGCCGAGCTGCTGAGCGGCGTCAGCGCCGACCTTGATTATGGCTTTTGTACCGTCCTCAAAGGTTACAGTCGCGACCGCTCTCGGTTTATCAAGTCCGAAGTCGGAGAGGTTTGAGCCTGCGTTTTCGGAAATTACCGACTTGAACTCCATTGTTGAGCAGGAGTTAGCCACCTCATCGGGAATACCGTCCTGAAGCTTAAAGTTTTCGTAGCCCTTCAGGGTATACTGAGTTTCTTCGGTTTTATACTTCGTTTTACCCGTATCGGGGTCGGTCTCCTTCGTTTTCTTTTTAGGAGTATAGGAGAGGAGCGTGTAGCTGCCCTTACTGTTTTTTATTTTAATTTCGGTTACGTCCGCGGGAACCTTACCGACAAGCTCTCCGCTGCCGTTTTGGGTAATTTTACCGTTTGAGTCGGTTTTTACCTTTAATTCACGAACCTTGTCTTTTCCTATTTCGGTTTTAACCTGCGCCGCTCCGCCGGAGGATTTTGACTCGGGCTCGCCCTTAGGGGCGAATATCAGCAGCGCGCCGGCACCGACGAGAACAACAACCGCGATTATGCAGATTATCAGCGCCTTAATATTGCTGTTTTTCTTTTTTGAGGAGGACGCGCTCTCTTTCGGGTTTTCAAATTTTCCGAGAAGCTCGTCGTAATCCTTATCCTCCTCGATTAAAACCTCATTGTTCTTTATTTCGTCACTCATTACTTATTCCTCCTGCGGATATACATTACAAGACCGATAATAAGAATGATTAACGGAACTACCGCAATAAAGATAATAGCGACCGCGGCTACCGTAGAGGCGCTTGTAACGCCCAGCTCGGTGTCGTCGAGGGCAGCGGAATTGATGGTAATGCCCATATCTCCGCGCGCTGTAACGGTATTGCAGAAGTTGACAATATAATTGGAGTTGTTATAGGAGGCGGTGGAGAGGAAGTTGCCCGAGAACATATAGGGCGAGCCGAATACGGCTACGTTTGATTTTTTGCTTTCGGAATTTGTTTTAGTTCCTATAGCCGCTAAGGTAATGCTCTTTTTACTGTATTTTTCCATCGCGTCGTCGATAGTCATATCGGTTGTATCGGCGCTGAAGGGGATTACTCCTACCGAGGATTCTACTCCGAGCAGAGCCTGAGCGGTTTCCTTATTCGTGATAGTGATATTTCTTGAATTGTAGGAGATTACGGGGATGCCGGAATTTTTAAGCGAGGAGGTATAATCGGAGCTCTTATAATCCGCAAGGAACATATACGGACTCTGAACCATATACTCGTCGCTCGAACAGAAGGTAAGACCGTTTGAAACCTTCATTCCGTAGTCCTCTAAAAGAACATCGAGGTTCGGGGTAGAGGTTTCAACATCCATCGGCATATAAATAAGGGTTCTGTCCTTTTCGCCGTTGTTGTCGAGCCAGTCGGAGAGTTTTTTAACAGCCTGCTCGGAGAGGTCGACGGTCGGAGCGAACAAGACGGCAATCTTTGAATTTTTGCGGAGCTTCTGAGTAGTGAGATTGATTTCCTTGATATCGTAGGCGTTCTGCTTTAAGAGAGTGGAGAGTGAGGAATAAAGGCTTTCCTCCTCGCCGGAGCCTGTGATAATGTCTACGCCTACTTTATCATTTACCGTAACCTCAAGGATACCGGTTACGACAGCCTGCTCGATTTTAGTTCCGGTATAAGCGTAGTAGCCGTAGTAGGAGTAGGTTTCGTCGTCATAGCTGAAGCAGTCACTGAGCGAAAGAGTTGTGTAATTATCGCCTGCGTCAACAATAATAAGGTTATTTGTGTTATCTGAGTTCCAGTCGATGTTTTTATACTTACCTGTGAATGTCGGATTTGAGGACAGGTCAACAAACTTTAAGCTGACGTGACCGCTTGCGGCGGCAATCTTTTTAAGAAGCTTATCTGCCTGCACAAAGTACTGAGCGCCCGAGTAAGCGTTCATACCTCCCTTAAAGGATTCCTCCTTAGCGAGGACGTAAATTGTGATATCCTTATCAAGCTGCTTTAAATACTCGGAGGTATCGTTCTGAAGCTGATAGGTCTGAGAGGCGGTCATATCGAACTGTAAGCTCGGGAAGCGCTCTACTAAAAGTCCCGTGATAAAGTTTATAAGTATAATAATACAGATAAATACCGCGGTAATAACAATCGAGAGCGAGCCTCGTTTTGCTTTTCTCGAGGTGAGGAAAGCGACTAATTTATTCTTTTTCTTTACTGACGCTTCGGGGGCGGAGTTTTCTAAGATTTCTTTATTTCTCATCGTTATACCTCCTTAGCTCCAGCGTTTTTTCTCAAACACACGGATAGTAAAGAATATAAACAGGGCAATTACGCTTAAGAAGAAGATTACGCCCGTTAAGTCTAAAATACCGTATGTGAAGTTCTGATAGTAATTTGTAAAGGAAACAGCGTTAATCGCGTTCGAAAGCCACGGAACCGAGCTGCTGGTCATTGATACGAGCGAGCTCAGCATATAGGTCATAACGCCTACCGCCATACCGACTACCGCGGCGATAACCTGACTCTCGGTAAGCGCGCTGATAAATACGTCGATAGCGATAAGCGCTCCGCCGAGCAGCAGCAGTCCGATATTAGTACAGATAATTACCGGCCAGTTCGCGGGGGTAAACATCTGAATAACAAGTCCGAATACGAAGAAAATCAGACAGCAGATTCCGTAAAGGATAAACGCGCCTAAGAATTTCCCGAGAACTATCTCAAAAAGGTTGGACGGCGAGGTAAACAGCGCCTGGTCGGTGCGCTGACGTTTTTCCTCGCTGAAGGTTTTCATAGAAATAATAGGAGTGAGAAAGATTATAATTACAAATATATTGCTGTAGGTGTAGCTTAACGAGGAGGTGTTCGAAATAAAGCAGGTCATAACGAAGAAGTATCCCGCAAATCCGAAGAATACCGCCATAACGATATAGGCTATCGCGGAGTTGAAGTAAGAGCCGAGCTCTCTTTTAAGTATAGCGCCCATTATCTTTTACCTCCCGTAATATCTTTAGTCTGGTCCTGGCTTACGAGCTTTAAGAAGCTGTCCTCAAGAGTTTCGTTGCCGCTTTGCATATCGAGAATAACGCAGCCGGCGTTCGCGATTGAGCGGAATACGTCGCGGCGGATATCAACGTCGTTTTTATACTCGATAAGATAACGCGCGGTATTGTTGCCCGTATCGTGCTGCTTGCGGATTTTAATTACTCCGGGGATAATCTTAAGCGCGTCGAGAACCGTTGAGGACGAGCCCTCGATATCGAGGCGGAGCTTCTGCTCTCCCGAAATAGATGAGCTCAGGTTTTCGGTCTTTTCATCGGCTACGATTTTACCGTTTGAAATAACTATAATACGGTCGCAGGTTGCGGAAACCTCGGAAAGAACGTGAGAGGAGAATATAACGGTGTGCTTTTTACCGAGGCTCCTTATAAGCGTTCTTATTTCAATAATCTGCTGAGGGTCGAGTCCTACCGTAGGCTCGTCGAGGATAAGTATAGGCGGATTTCCGAGCAGCGCCTGAGCGAAGCCGACTCTCTGGCGGTAACCTTTAGAGAGATGCTTGATAATTCTTTCGGAAACGTCCGTAATTTTAACGAGGCGCATAACCTCGCTTATATGCTCTTTTTTAGGCAGCTTAACCTTTTTTAAGTCAAACATAAACTCGAGATATTTCCTTACGGTCATCTCAACGTACAGGGGCGGTATCTCGGGAAGATAACCGATATTGCTTTTTACCTTTTTAGGGTTATCTAGAACCTCCGCTCCGTTTACGGTAACCGTACCGCTCGACGAGGAAATATAACCGGTAATCATATTCATTGTCGTACTTTTTCCGGCGCCGTTAGGGCCGAGAAAGCCGAGGATTTCTCCGTTATCTACGGAGAAGCTGATATTATCGACAACGGTTGTATTTCCGTAGCGCTTAGTCAGGTTTTTAACCTCAACCATAGCATTCACTCCTTTGGGACATTTTTCCGCGCAAAGGTTTATTGCGCAAATTTACTTAATTATAGTATAACATAAAATTGCTGTTTTGGGGAAAAAATAATAAAAAATCAGTTTAAGTTCACAAAATTTCAAAAAACCGTCACATTTAAGGAGGAAAAATCCGTGGATTATATTATATCATTCGTAATCGGAGGACTTATCTGCGTACTCGGTCAGCTTCTTATCGATAAAACGAACCTTACCCCCGCGAGGATTTTAACCGGATTTGTAATCGCCGGGGTTATTTTAACGGCACTCGGACTGTATAAGCCGTTCGCCGAGTTCGCCGGAGAGGGCGCGCTCGTTCCGATATCGGGCTTCGGGTATCTTATGGCGTCGGGAGTTGAAAAGGCGGTTAAGGACAGCGGCGCAGTGGGGATTCTTACGGGCGCGCTTACCGCGGCGGCAGGAGGAATCTGCGCCGCAATTTCCGGCTCGGTAATAGCCGGGCTGATTTTTAAGTCAAAGGAAAAGTAGAGTAAGAGCTTCGTCTATTGATAAAAATAAAAATATCGTCTATAATAAAAACGATTAATATTGTCTTTTTATAGGCTGAAAAAAGGAAAATACGATGTTTAAGCTGAGAAGATTTTTAAAGGAATATAAGCTTCAGTTAATCGTAGGACCGCTGTGCAAGCTTACCGAGGCTGTACTCGAGCTTTTCGTTCCGCTGGTTATGGCGGGAATTATCGACAACGGTATCCTGAAAAACGATACGGGCTATATTTTGAAAATGGGAATAGTATTGGTACTGCTCGCGGCGGCGGGCTTAAGCTTCGCGCTTGTGTGCCAGTATATGGCTTCCTATACCTCTCAGGGCGCGGGAACTAAAATTCGTGACGCGCTGTTTAAGCATATCGGAACTCTTTCGCATAAGGAGCTCGACGAAATCGGAACTCCCGCGCTTATTACGAGAATGACTAGCGATATCAACGCGGTTCAGGCGAATATCGCTATGACTATGCGCCTGCTATTAAGAGCGCCGTTTCTTATTATCGGCGCGCTGTTTATGGCGTGTTATATAAATCCGGGACTTTCGCTGATTTTCTTCGGCGCTTCGGCGCTTATCGGAATAATCCTGTATTTTGTGATGACAAAATCCCTGCCGTTTTATAAGGCGGTTCAAACCAAGCTCGACAGGATTTCGCTTTTATCGCGCGAAAACCTCGCGGGAAACCGCGTTATCCGCGCGTTTTCAAAGCAGAAGCTTCAGGAGGAAAACCTCGATAAGGAAGCTCGGCAGCTTGCAAAAATCTCGGTGCGTGTGGGACGGCTTTCGGCGCTGTTAAATCCGGCTACATATTTAATTGCGTATACCGCGGTTATCCTGATTTTGTGGTTCGGCGCGGGAAAGGTTAACTCGGGAGCGCTTCTTTCGGGAGATATCGTCGCGCTCGTAAGCTATATGACTCAGATTCTGCTCGCGATGATTGTACTCGCAAATCTCGTTGTACTGCTCTCGCGCGGAAGCGCCTCCGCCGCGAGAATTAACGAGGTGTTTTCCGTTGAATCCTCCGTTAAGGAAAACGAAAACGGGGCTGTTGCCGATAAAAACGCACCCGCGGTTGAGTTTAATGACGTGAGCTTTTCCTACGGCGACGGCGATAAGGAGCTTGAAAATATCAGTTTTAAACTCGAAAGAAATACATTTAACGGCATAATCGGTACGACAGGCTCGGGAAAAACCACGCTGTTAAGCCTTATTATGCGCTATTACGACGCGCAGTCGGGCTCGGTTAAGGTCGGCGGAGCGGACGTGCGCGATTATAAATTTGACGATTTACGCGGAAAAATCGGAGTCGTGCCGCAGAAATCGGTGCTGTTCAGCGGAACGGTGCGCTCGAATATGCTCTGGCAAAAGCCCGACGCGGACGACGAGGAGATTTTCGAGGCTTTGAGAATCGCTCAGGTTGATTTTGTTGACAGTTTGGATATGAGCGTATCCCGCGGAGGACTGAATTATTCGGGAGGCCAGCGCCAGCGGCTCTGTATAGCGAGGGCTCTCGTCGGCTCGCCCGAGCTTATAATACTTGACGACAGCTTTTCAGCGCTTGATTTTGCTACGGAAAAAGCGCTTCGCACTGCGCTTTTAAATCGAAAGAACACTACTTATATTGTAGTTACTCAGCGGTGCTCGACGATTATGTCCGCTGATAAAATCCTTGTGCTTGAGGACGGCAGGCTCGAGGGTGAGGGCACTCATAAACAGCTTTTAAAAACCTGCCCTGCCTATAAGGAAATCTGTCTCTCTCAGTTAAAGGAGGCGGAATTATGAGCGTAGTTAAAAAGATTTTGCGTTATACTAAAGCCCATTCCTTATATATCCTGCTCGCTTTAATCAGCTCGGCGGTAAGCGTCGGAATTACGCTTTATATCCCCGTGCTTGTCGGTAATGCCGTCGATTTTATGATAAAAAGGGGAGAGGTGGATTTTACTGAAATCCTGAATATCATCCTCGAAATCGCGGTATTTATCGCGGTTGCGGCGGTATTTCAATGGCTTTCGAGCAACTTTACGAATATTATCTGCGCCCGGACGGTTCGGGATATGAGATCCGATCTGTTTAAAAAGCTCAACCGCGTACCCTTAAGCGTTATCGACAGCCGAGCACGCGGTGATTTGATAAGCCGTATTACAAACGATGTTGAAGCGGTCGGCGACGGCTTAAGTCAGGTTATAACCCAGCTTTTCTCGGGAATAGTGACGATTATCGGAACCCTGATTTTTATGGTGAGCATAAATGCGTGGATTGCGCTTGTGGTCGTGGTTTTAACTCCGCTTTCCGTTTTAGTCGCAGGAATTATCGGCAAGCTCTGCGCTAAGAGCTTCCGCGACCAGCAGGAGCTTCAGGGCGAAATCAGCTCCTATGTTGAGGAAATCGTCGGAAATCAGAAGGTCGTTAAGGCCTTCGCGTATGAACAGCGCAGCCGCGACGAGTTCGGTGAAAAAAACAAAAGGCTATTCAAGGTAGGGCTTAAGGCTCAGTTTGCCGGAGCGCTCGCCAATCCCTGCACGAGATTTGTAAACAATATGGTTTACGCCGTAACGGGAATAGTCGGCGCGCTAACCGTAGTCAGCGCGTTTATGGGAGCGCTTACAATCGGTCAGCTGTCGTGTTTTCTTGCCTACGCTAACCAGTACACGAAGCCGTTCAACGAAGTTACGGGGGTTTTAACCCAGATTCAGACCGCGCTTGCGGCAGGCGGAAGAGTTTTCGCGCTGCTCGAGGAGGAGAACGAGCCCGACGACAGCAACAAGCTTACGCTTAAGGACGTAAAAGGCGATATAGAGTTTAACCATATTAAATTCAGCTATTCACCCGAAAAAGAGCTGATTAAGGACTTTTCACTCTCGGTAAAAAGCGGCCGGCAAATTGCGATAGTCGGTCCGACCGGTTGCGGCAAAACCACTCTTATTAACCTTATAATGAGATTTTACGAGGTTCAGTCGGGTGAAATCCTGATAGATAATATAAATACTGCCAATATGAAACGCGACAGCCTGCGTTCTCTTTTCGGAATGGTACTTCAGGACAGCTGGCTGTTCTCGGGAACGATTATGGAGAACCTGCGCTACGGCAACCCCGAAGCCTCCGACGAGGAGCTTATTGAAGCGGCTAAATTAAGCTATGCTCACAGCTTTATTCGTAAAATGCCCGAGGGCTATAATACGAAGCTCAACGAGGGCGCGTCGAACCTTTCGGCAGGGCAGAAGCAGCTTCTCTGCATAGCGCGCGCTATGGCGCTTAATCCGCCGATGCTTATTCTCGACGAGGCGACTTCCTCGATAGATACCCTCACGGAGATAAGGGTTCAGAAGGCGTTTAAGAAGCTGATGAAGGGAAGAACCTCGTTTATCGTCGCGCACAGGCTTTCGACTATTAAGGAAAGCGACGTTATACTCGTTATGAACGACGGCGATATTATTGAGCAGGGAACCCACGACGAGCTGCTTAAAAAGGACGGATTTTATAAAAAGTTGTATAACAGCCAGTTCAGCGGTTGACAATAAAAATCGGCTGTGATAAAATACATTTTAGTTAAATAAAAACAGGCTTTGACGAGGAGGTTCGTTTATCCCGAGGCTCAGAGAGGAAGCGGTCGGTGTAAGCTTTCGCGAGGGATTTCCGGATGTAGCCTCTGAGCTTTCAGGCTGAAATCGCAGTAGGTCTGAACGGGTTCGACCGTTATATCGGCAGAGAGCGGAAATTTTTATTTCCGAACTTGGGTGGTACCACGGACTATGTTCGCCCCGAGCTTATGCTCGGGGCTGTTTCATTATAAACATAATACTGAACGAAAGGATAGATTTTATGAGTAATCAAATGGCGAAATCATATAATCCTAAGGACTTTGAGGACAGGATTTACGATTTTTGGATGAAGGGAAACTACTTCCACGCCGAGGTGGATAAGGATAAAAAGCCTTATACTATCGTTATGCCGCCTCCCAATATTACCGGCCAGCTTCATATGGGTCACGCCCTCGACGAAACCCTCCAGGATATTCTTATCCGCTGGAGAAGAATGCAGGGCTATTCGGCTTTATGGCTTCCCGGAACCGACCACGCTTCAATCGCAACCGAGGCTAAAATCGTTGAGGCTATGCGTAAGGAAGGCCTTACTAAAGAGGATTTAGGCAGAGAAAAATTCCTCGAAAGAGCGTGGGACTGGAAAAAGGAATACGGCGGACGTATTACCGAGCAGCTTAAAAAGCTTGGCTCGTCCTGCGACTGGGAGCGCGAGCGCTTCACTATGGACGAGGGCTGCTCAAAGGCGGTAAACGAGGTTTTCGTACGCCTTTATAATGACGGAAAAATCTACCGCGGAAACCGTATGGTAAACTGGTGTCCGCATTGCTGCACCTCGATTTCCGACGCAGAGGTTGATTACGAGGAGCAGAACGGTCATTTCTGGCACCTGCTCTATCCCGTTAAGGAGACGGGCGAGTATCTTGAGCTCGCTACAACCCGTCCCGAAACTATGCTCGGCGATACAGCCGTTGCGATTAACCCCGAGGATGAGCGCTATAAGCACCTCCACGGATGTCACGTTATTTTACCGCTTTTAAATAAGGAAATCCCGATTGTATGCGACGAGCACGCCGATATGGAAAAGGGTACCGGCGTAGTTAAGATTACCCCCGCTCACGACCCGAACGACTTCGAGGTAGGCCAGCGCCACAATCTCCCGATTGTACGCTGCTTTACCTATGACGGTCATATGACCGGCGCCGAGGACGTTAAGCAGTATGAGGAGCTCCTAAAAAAGGGCAACCTCGCTGAAAACGAGCCTGAGGTTCTCGACTGCGGAAAATACGCGGGACTTACTACCGACGAGGCGAGAAAGGTTATTTTAGAGGACTTAAAGGCTTGTAATGCGCTTAAAGAGGTAGAGGATTTAACTCACGACGTAGGAACCTGCTACCGCTGTCACACTACTATCGAGCCGATGGTAAGCAAGCAGTGGTTCGTTAAAATGGAACCGCTCGCAAAGCCTGCTATTAAGTGCGTTCGCGAGGGAAAGACCAAGTTCATCCCCGACCGCTTCGATAAAATCTATTATCACTGGATGGAAAATATCAAGGACTGGTGTATCAGCCGTCAGCTCTGGTGGGGCCATCAGATTCCCGCGTGGTACTGCGATGACTGCGGAGAGGTAATAGTAGCTAAGGATGAGCCTCACACCTGCCCGAAATGTGGCAGCAAAAAGCTCACCCGTGACGAGGACACCCTCGATACATGGTTCAGCTCCGCGCTTTGGCCGTTCTCTACTCTCGGCTGGCCCGAAAAGACTCCCGAGCTCGACTACTTCTTCCCGACGAGTACGCTCGTTACGGGATATGATATAATCTTCTTCTGGGTTGCGAGAATGATTTTCTCATCTGTTGAGCAGATGAATGCCCAGCCGTTTGACACCGTATTTATCCACGGAATCGTTCGTGACGAAAACGGCGTAAAGATGAGTAAGTCCCTCGGAAACGGAATCGACCCGCTCGAGGTAATCGAGAAAAACGGCGCCGACGCGTTAAGGTTCTTCCTCGCGACAGGCAACGCCCCGGGCAACGATATGCGTTATTCCGATAAAAAGGTTGAGGCGTGCGGAAACTTCGCGAATAAGCTTTGGAACGCGAGCCGTTTCGTTCATATGAATATCGACGACTTTGAGGTTAAAAACGAGCTTCCCGAAACTCTCACCACCGAGGATAAGTGGATTGTTTCAACGCTGAATACAGTCGCTAAGGAAATCAATATTAATCTCGAAAAATTCGAGCTCGGAGTAGCCGTTCAGAAGCTTTACGACTTTATCTGGGACTGCTTCTGCGACTGGTATATTGAGCTCAGCAAGTCAAGACTTCAGAGCGAGGGCGAAACCGCCGCTAACGCGCGTCAGGTGCTTCTCTGGACGCTCGATAAAATTTTAAAGCTTCTGCATCCGTTTATGCCTTATATCACGGAGGAAATCTGGCAGACTCTGCCCGTTGACGGCGAGACGATTATGCTTGAGGAATATCCGAAGTACGACGAGGCGCTCAACTTCCCCGAGGCTGTTGACAGCATGGAGAAGATTATGGAGGCTATCCGCGCTATCCGCAACCGCAGAAATGAGATGAACGTACCGCCCTCAAAGAAGGCTAAGGTTTATATCGCGACTAAGTTTAAGGATATTTTTGAGAACGGAGCGCAGTTTATCTGCCACCTTGCTTCCGCGAGCGAGGTTGAAACAGGCGACAGCTTTGATATTCAGGGCGCGGTAAACGCCGTAACTGCCGACGCTAAAATCTACATCCCGATGGACGAGCTTGTAGATAAAAAGGCGGAGCTTGAAAGACTTAACAAGGAGCTTAAAGCGGTTGAAAAGCGCCTTGCTCAAAGCGAGGGCAAGCTTAATAATCAGGGCTTTGTCGCTAAGGCTCCCGCCGCCGTAGTTGAAAAGGTTAAAGGTCAGGCGGCTAAGGAAAGAGAGCAGATTGCTATGATTAAGGCAGCGATAGAGGCGCTCAACTAATCAGCAATTGAAAATTAATAATTGATAATTTCGGTCGGGAAGACATAACGGTTATTTTGATAACCTCAGCTCCCGGCCGATTTTATATGCTTTATAAGTGAATCCCTCAATAAAACAAGGCCGGGCATATAATGCCGATAATTAATCAGCATATACGCTCGACCGAATTTGTTAATCGTTTATTGCAAATCGCTAAAACATCTTGCCCTCATACTGATTATGGGGCATTTTATTAAAATCGTAAGTCTTTAACTCATCTAAAGTTATGTTGGTATGAGAGCCCTCGTGAACCATAAGGTTGGAGTCCTCTCCGAGGTGAACCACAACTACGGGAGTGTTTGTGCCGTAGGCGTAGCCGCATTCCCACGCGGTGCCGCTGTCGCTGTAGCCGCCGTAGTAGAGCATAACTACCGCGTCCGCCCAGTCGATAAACCGCCTGTCGTTCATAAAGATTTCCTTTGACCACAGGGGAGAGCCGATGTTTTCCTCGCTGCGAACCTCGTTGAGTCTCGGGCTGAAAACCTCAAACCCGCGTCCGAATAATATTTTTTCGGCAGTTTCTACGTTCTTAAGCTCCTCCTCGTTAAAAAACGGGGAAGCAAGATATATTTTTATTTTCTCAGCCATTATAGTCTCCTTAATAAACTTGTATATTAATAGGCTGCCGCAAAGCAAGCGGCAGCCTTTAAACGTTATTCTTCGGTTTCTTCTTCTGTTTTAGGAGCTAAGAAGGTAAATTCCTTCTTCTTAACCTTTCGAAATACTGTATAGCCGATAAATACCGCTAGTGCGAAAATCGTAATTATACTTCCCTTGGTGAAGCCTTTAGGGGTATAACTGAGCTCGATTTCGTGATTACCCTTACTCAGCTTAAACGCCGTAAGAGCGTGAGCGATGGGAGTAATCTCAACGGGCTGACCGTCAACCTTGGCTGTCCAGCCCTCGCCGGAGGTTCCGAAGAGCTTGCCGATAAGCTTATCGTCCTCGGTAGTACCGGGCTCATAGGGAATAGAGGTGTAGAATAAACCGTCCTTCTCGGCGTTGATAGTACCCTTCATATAGGTGCCGGATAAAGCGGTGGTATTCATACTCTTGCCTGCTAACGCCTTATAGCCCTTCTGGAATACGTCGTCGTTGAGAAGATTTACGTAAACCTTAGCCGAGCCGTTGGCGCCTGCTTTAAGGTCGCAGTAAACGGAAATCTTATCGCCCTTGTTAAAGTAGCCGATTGACATCAGGTACGGGCGCTTGATATAGAAGGACGAGGTGCCTGTACGGGCAACGTCGTTGCACATAATTGTTACGTTATCCGCGTCGGTAATCTGAGCATAAGCGTAGTAGTAGCCGTCCTTAGGCGCACGGTAGTTCCACTTAAGGTGCGGAGCCGTAGTCTGGTCGTTTGAGGAGAAGCTGTAGCTGCCGTAGTCAAGACGGTTAACCGGGAAGGTCTGATAATCCGTATGGCCCTGGTCTACAACGTCGAGCTTGGTGTATACGTTCTCCTTAACGCCTGTAGCGAGCGTAAAGAACTCGTTCTGATTATTGAATACGTTATAGGTATCCTCGGATTCCTCTCCTCTGTAAGAGAGAAGATTTTCATCAACCATCATACCCATCGGCAGGTAACATCCGCTCTTAAGGAGCCTTACGCTCATATTGTTGTAGATTTCCTTAAGGTACGCTTTATCGTTGAAGTTACCCTCGCGGGCGATAATATACTTGAGGTTTAAGAACATATCGGTAACGGGGGAGCTTTCGGCGTAGGTATAGCGGTTACCCGACAGCCAGCCCATAAGACCGAAGTTTTCCGCAAAGCGGGTAATATTTACGTTAGTCATAGAGTTGAACATCGAAACGCCGTTAAAGAGGTTTAACGAAGAGTCGCACAGCGTCTGAGTGCTGGTAAACTCGGCTCTCCAAAGCTCGGGAGTATCCTTTTCGAGGTTCTTCATATAGTTGACAACACCGACGGTGGAATCTCCGCCGCGGGGATATTCGTAGGTTGTTGTAACGGACGTTGTCTTAACGCCGATATAAGCCGTAACCGCGCTCTGGGCGATAACCATAACCGCGAGCAGCGCGCATAAAAGCGGTTTCCTCAGGATGTTTTTCTTATAGAGGAAGAGCGCCGCGAGTATGAGTACAGCGATTACAGCGGTCGAGATTATGACGTAAACCTCCTGAGTGCCTATGCACAGGAGCACTACAATCGTTGTTACGAGAGCAGTGATAATAAGGTCGAAAAGGTTGATTCCGTCGAGTACCTGAAACGCTCTGAACGCCATTAAGACGAGTATAAAGCTGAACAGGTAGCTGAATCGGTACGGTATCATATTTGTGAAATGGAAGCCGTGCCAGATATAGTCGAGCTGACGGATAATAAAGCTCATTACGAAGAAGAGAAGTAAGCAGCCGTTGAAGATTTTTTCTCTGAGCTTAATCTTCTTCGATACCATAAACATAATTCCGAGTACAACCGAAATTACGCCGCAGGCGATGTTCGGAAGTCCGGTTGTGATAGTGGGGTTAATGAACGCGCCGGAGTTCGAGATTACCTGCTTTATAGCGTCTAAGGTTCCGAGGAAATCGTTAGACGGGCCGATGTTAATCTGATAGCCTGTGGGGAAGGCGCTGGAAGCGGCGTTGGTGTTCTGAAGCCCGAAGTAAGCGGGAAGCATAAAGAACAGAGTTATCATAATAGCAATAGCCGAGGTAACGCCTATACGCAGAAATCTTTTTCCGAATTCCTTTATCCCGTCCCAGCGGCATACGTTGTAGCCGATAAATACGAGCGCCATAAAGATACAGGTGAAAAGACCGATATAGTAGTTCGCAAGGATAGATACCGCGAGAGAAATGATATAAAGGCGGTACTTGCCCTCGCGCATTAACGCGGTAAAGCCCATTACTACGAGCGGAGTAAGCGCTACTGTATCAAGCCAGATTTCACACCAGTAATAGCCCATAAAGAAGGACGCAAGCGCAAAACACGTTGAGAATATCACGAGGGATATATCGTCGCGCTTAAAGGTATAGCGTAAGAATAAAGCGAAGAAGCCGCCCGCAAGCGCGATTTTAAGAACTACCGAGAAGGTAAGATACATATTCAAAATCGCGATATTGTTGAAGCCGAATAAGCTTGAGGGTAAAAGTACGGTTAAAAAGTTTAAGGGGCTCGCTACATAATACGACATAAGAGCAAGGTAGTTAGTACCCGCGCCCTGAGTCCATGACCATAAAAGTGACTCGCCGTGCTTCAGCTTGTCCTGAAAATCAACCAGGAAAGGGAAGTACTGGTGCCATAAATCGGTAACGAGAATCTGCTTGTCGCCGAAAGGCTGACACCCCATAACCGCAAACGCCGTAAACATAAGCGCGAACGGAATAAGAAATGAGAAGATTACGAAAACGTTCCTGTGGAAGAATTTTCCTTCTCTTAAGGTGGGCTGAGCGGGACAGTCAAAAAACGAGAGCTTTTTTATCTCGCTTACTGCCGACGGCGCGTCAGACCGGTTCTTTTTCTTGAGCATACGAAAATCTCCTATTCAATGCATTTTTACACAGAGTATATAATAACACATTTTTTTTACAAGGTAAATATGAATTTTAAATAAATCTTTAATAAAATATAGACTTTTTTGTTATAAGTTGGTATAATTTTAAGTTAGAGGAGTAAAACATTATGAAAAACTTTCTGAAAAATTTTTTTGATATAAAATTCTGGAAGTTCCTTTTAGTGGGAGTAATCAACACAATTGTCGGTGAATGTACGGTTTTACTGTGCCTGCATCCGTTTGGCTGGAAGGGCTTTGTATGGGGCGCGGGAGCCGCGGCAGTTGTCGGAACAATAGTCGGCAGTATAGTCAGCTATTTTATGAATAAATACTTTACCTTTAAAAATACGGAAAAGGGAATTAAGCCTATGCTCCGTTTTACTCTTAATATTGTAGTATGTCTGCTTTTAAGAGTAATTGCGGCGACCGCCGTGAGCGAGGGCTGTAAGGCCGCGGGAATTTCGATGTTCGGGATGGACGTCAACTCCTTCGCGGCAAATCTCAGTTGGGCTGTAGGCGCCTGCGTATTTGTAGGCTGCAATTATATAGGTCAGCGTTTCTTCGCCTTTAAGGAAAAGAAAAGCGACACTCCCGTTTTACCGCCCGATTAAACGGTGAGCTTATGCTTTTAAGGGTAGAAAGGTTATGAAAAGATGAAGAAGTTTTTTGGAATTATCTGTGCCTTAGCGGTGATGATTTCCGTTATTTCAGGCTGCTCCTGCGCCGGGAATAACGAGAAAAAGACTGAAACAGTCCCTTCTACGGCCGCACCGAAAGCCGAGGTTCAGGAAAGTAACTTCGTGCTTTCAAGCGACTACAACTATTATGTAGGCGATAAGGATATGTACTCAACCCTGCTTTATGTAGACGGAAGGTACGTATACTCTAACGAAAACGGAATTTTCGTAAAGAAGGTTTTAAGGCACAACGGCGTAAAAATCTCTAACCACCACCCCCGAACCGCGTGGAGCAACGGCGCCGTGCTCTGTGACGGAAAGAAAATTTACTATCTTATCGTAAAAAGCGGAAGCGACTCAACCTACGAGTATTATATTTTCTCGATGGGTATGAAGGGTAAGCATAAAAAGCTCGAGCTTAAGGGCATAGGCCCCGCCTCGCTTATTACGATTTATAACGGCAACCTGTATTTCAGGAACAGCCCCGATACCTCCGCCGAGAAGGATACTCACATTATGCGCTATAAGCTCGGAAGCAAAAAGGATCCCGAGATGATATCCCTCGACTATCAGGTAAACTATAACTGCGTTTATAACGGAAAAATCTATTTCTCTAACGATAAATTCTCCTCGCCCGAGATTATCACGAAGAAAAAGGTTGATTACGATGTTTACTCTCTTGACCTCGAAACCGAGGATATCAAGAAGGAGGTTAAGTACAGCTACGGCGAGAGCATAGCCGCTAAGGACAGCGAGGACGCGGTATTCTACTCCCGAAAAGCCGGTGAGAAGGGTAAAATCTGCATTATCGACAAGGACGGCAATAAAACCGAGTCAAAGAAATTCAAGAGTAAAATCGACCCGTGGTTTGTGGATAAAACCTCAACTACCGCCCTTATGTGTGACTTTAACAGTACTACTCACGAAACCTTTATTACATATAATATAAAGACCGCAGAGCATAAAACGCTGCTAAAAAGTCCTAAAAACTACAGCTGCGAGGCTATAACTTCCGGACTTAAGCCCGGCGAGACCGCGTATATAGTTATTTCCTCTGAGGGTGATAAGTATACTAAGAAGCTTGCGGTGCTTAAGGTTGACGGCGATAAGGTCAGCTATTGCAAGCTTAAGGGAAAGAAAACTACGGAGGCTGATTTGTTCTGGATTACCGACGATAAGCTCGCCGTAGAAATTAACAACAAAATGAAGGTTTTCGAACTGAAGTAAAAAAAGGCTGCCGATTCGGCAGTCTTTTTTACGTTCGGGTGACAGCAAAATCCCCGTTTTGTAAAGTTTTTAAATATTATAAAAAATAAAAATTCTTTTTTCATTTTTAAAAAGTTTCTGTGTTTTTTACTGTATTTACTGTCACTAAGTCTTGAAACCCTCATAAACAGTAGCTTTGCGGGGTGACAGATTGATAAAACAATCTGTCACTTTACTGTCACTCTGCCGGCAGCCGGTGTCATTTTTCACAAAAGCGACAGTATTTTTCACAAAATCACAGGTAAAACTCAGTTTTTCTGTTTAAGTTTTCTGATTTCCTTAGCCGCTTTCTTTCTCTTTCCGATACCGTCGCGGAAAATACGGTAAACGTATGCCCACGGAAGCAGAAACGGATAGTCCTTCAGCCACGGAAAAACCCATTTCATAGACTTAGCCGTCGGGAAAATCCTGCGCATAAGAAAAGCGAAGCTGCCGCGGTCGCCCTTTGCGGCGTTGATTTTATTCTCAACCGTGCCGTAGGCTCCGCTGAAGAGAATCCGCAGCTCCGCCTCGGAAAAGTCGGTAAAGTCGTTGTTTTTAAACCATTTTTCCGCAATATCCGAAAGCAGATTTCTTAAATCCCGGAGCCCCAGCTTTCTGAGCTCGGACTCGATATACGCGGTATCAAGCCCCGGAAGAAACTTTTTGTTCATAAGGAAGAGGTCCGATATTGAGCGTATGCCGGTGCCTGCCTTTGCGTAGTGGTTTTCGAGGTGGACAATTGAGTAGATGTAAAAATCCTCGTGTGAAAGCTCATACGCGCAGCTGCCGAGGCTTTTTGCGCGGTCAAATATTTTTTTATAGTAGTCGTAAAAATCGGAATCCGCTCCGACTAAGTCACGGTGAATTTCAACATACATAAACGGCGGCTTTGAAAACTCGTCGTGATGATGCATACCGACCTCTTTCGGTTCATAGCCGAGGGAGGTTATTATTTCATCCGCCTTTTTTATATCCTTTACGAGGATGTCCAGGTCGCTCATAAAGCGGTAATCGCTCTGCGGATAAAGGTCGCAAACGGGAAAGCCCTTCAAGGGCAGGTATTCGATTCCGTTTAAGCTAAACGCGGATTTTATGCTCTCAAGCTCCGCGCGCTGAGTCATATTGCGGTGAAAAGCCTTGTTGCGCTTATTCTGCCACTTCTTGAAAAGTCCGGCTTCGGGCTTGTTTTTTAGCTTTTCCACGGCGTAAAAGGCGGTGTTTTCAACGAGGTGAGAGCAGGCGATTTTATAAACCTGACCGAAATTAACCCCGGGCTCCGGCTCTTCGGGCTGAGCTTCGTTAATTGCGGCGGATATAAGCTTAAGCAGATAAGCGTAATTCAGCATACCGTTTTTTGCTAAAGCATCCATTATATGATAAATCCTCCGTTGACTCCGAGCACCTGTCCCGTAATAAAGGAGGCTTTTTCTCCTGCTAAGAATACCGCGGCGTCGGCTATATCTTCGGGAGATCCGAGCCTTAAAAGCGGAGTTTCCTCAATCAGCCGGGCCTTAGCTTCGTCGTCAAAGTCCTTCATCATATCGGTGTCGATAACTCCGGGAGCGATACAGTTTACGCGGATATTTGAGGGCGCGACCTCCTTTGCTAAAGCTTTCGTAAGACCGATTAAGCCTGCCTTTGCGGCGCTGTAGTGAACTTCGCAGGAGGCTCCTGCCTGGCCCCACATTGAGCTGATATTGATTATTGAGCCGCTTTTTCTTTTTATCATACCCTTAAGCGCTTCTCTTGAGCAGTAGAACGCACCGCTGAGGTTTACGCCGAGCATATTTTCCCAGTCCTCGTCGGTAATATCGGTAAAAAGCTTCTGCTGAGATATTCCCGCGTTATTAATAAGCACGTCGACATCGCTGATATTTTTAAACATTTCCCTGACAGCCGCGCTGTCCGAGATATCGCAGCCGTAAACGGTACATTTTACACCGTAAAGAGCAGAAATTTTTTCGGCTAAATCTTGCGCTTTGTCTTTACTTTTGATATAATTAATTATAGGGGAGTAACCCTCGCGCGCGAACGCCTCGGCAGCCGCGGCGCCGATTGAGCGTGAGGCTCCGGTTATCAGTACGGTTTTCATAAGCTCACCTTCTTACGAGATTATTGTACTATAAAATCAATTTTTTATCAACTCGGAAAAGCTGTAGTAAACCTGCACAAAATCAGCCTGCGCAAATTGTGCGATTCGCTGAAATAAAGGTTTATTAAGAAAAATTGAAACTTTTTTACGGCTTTTTGATACTACATATACAGAAGGGGCAGTTTAAAAATTTACCCCCGAAAGATTGATTCCGAAAGGAGAATGAAAAATGAAAAATTTTAAAAAAGTAACAGGAATTGTTTTAAGCTTAATAATCGTTTTAAGCGTTGTTATTGCGCCTGCTTCGGTTTCGGCGATAAGCGCGGTACAAAAAACAATGGTTCAGTATAAGGAGCTGAACTTAACCTTCGATAAGAACGAGGAGGATAATTACGAGTGCGTAGTTACCGGCAACAGCAAGGGCTATATTAAAGTTGACGCGAATAACGAGGGCGATTATTACTGGTTTACCGTTAAATCGGAAAAGCCTACCACAAAAACCGAAAAGCCCGTTATTACGATTTATAAGCTCGACGGCGAGAATAAGACGGAGTATAAAAAGTATCAGATTACCGTTACCGCCGCTAAAAAGGTAAAGATGTCTAACGTAAAGATAAATAAGGGCACCTGCAAGGAAATAACGATTAAGAATCCTTATGAAAAGGAACCGAAGCTTTCGTATAATAAGAAAATCGTTAAGTTCTATCAGGGCTACTATAGCGACGGAAAAAACTATACCTATAAAATTAAGGGACTTAAAAAGGGAACCTCTACCGTTAAGGTTAAATTAAAGGGCACAACTATGCTTCTCGGCTCGTTTAAGATTACCGTAGGAGATTTTAAGGCTAAGGTTAAGAGCAAGTATAAGAAGCTTACCCTTAATTATAACTCTCATATGAAAAAGAGCTATTATCTTGAGGGCGGTTCAATTAACCTCGGCGAATGCATAAAGAATTTCCACGCGAATTCAACCTACACCTTTAAGGCTAAGAATAAAAAGCTTATTTCAAGCTTTTCCGAAAAGAAATCGGCGCTTGTTCCGAAATCGGTTCTTATTTATTCTAAAAAGACGGGTAAAACTACGCTTACCGTTTACGAAAAGCGCGGCAAGGCTAAGAAAAAGAAGATAGATACAATTAAGCTAACCGTTAAAAAGGTTAAAGACGCCGAAGTATACAGGAGCAACAGAGAGCTTGATAACGACGGTATCTTTTACGAGCTGTTTATCTCGCCGGGCGAAAGATTCGGCTTAAAGTCGGTAGTTGAAAGACGTTATATAAACCTCGAGTGGACAGGTTCGCATTTTGACGAGGACGAATACACATTTACCGCGACTTCCAACCACCCCGAGATAATCTCCGTAGACGAAAACGGAATCTGTACCTGTAACGCGCTCGATAACGAAGGCGTTAACTATGTAGATTATACGGTTACTTTTAAAGACGGTTCAAAAGCAACCGGCGGCGGTTCGTTCGACGTATGGCCCGAGGAGGAGCGTCCCGATTAAAAAGACGATTTTAACTTAAAGCAAAAAACATTAAGCCGAAAACTCAGCTTACGGGTTTTCGGCTTTTTCAATTTGACAGCGAAAAATATTGACCTTTTGAAACTTTTTTCTGAGTTTTTGACACTACTAATATGAAAGGGGGATTTTTGCGCCGTCAGAAAACCGAAACGCTGTAAATTTACGCGTATAATATCAGCTCAAAAGCGGCGGCTGATACGGTTGTTAATTTCCGAATAATCCTGCGCGAGCCTCTCCCGAAATCCGTAAAACGGCATAAAACTTGCATTTTTTGGATTTTAATGTTATAATAGAAAAATAGATTTAGAAGGAGGATTAAAAATGAAGCTTACTAAGTCAATAATTTGTAGTATTCTTGTGATGTTGACAGTAGCCTCTGCGGCGGTATTTTCGTCAAGCGCCGTTACCGTTCAGGCTATTACTAAAGTAATGACTCAGTACACCCGAGTTGTTTACCCCGATTCTAAGTCGTCCGAGGATACTTACAAGATTAAAATCAAAAACAACGATAAAAATTATATTAAGGTAAAATACTCAGACAGCGGTTCAACCTATCGTCTTACCGTCACGGCTAAGAAGGTTACCCCTGAAGAAGGCAAGCCGCTTCTCACCGTTTATAAGGAAAAGAACGGTAAGAAAATCGACGTTAAAAAGTACAGATTCACCGTTAACAAGCCTTCCGCAAAGACCTATAACGAGATGAAAATTAACGTCAATATGACGAAGAAAAAGACGATTAAGAACCCTTATTATAAGGAATACACTATCAAATATGATAAGAAAATCGCTAAGATAAAAAAATCCGTATCAGGCGAGAAGTATACTTATAAGGTTAAGGCGCTTAAAAAGGGCAGCACCACTGTTGAGGTTTATTTAAAGGACACTAAGGTTAAGGTCGGAAGCTTCAAGGTTACCGCGGGAGATTACCCGACTACTATCTCAAAAAAATACAAGCCGCTTGAACTTAAGTACAATTCTCACGGCACAAGCTCCTATATGGAGGATTGCCACATAAGCCTCAGTAAAATGCTTAAGGATAAAAAGTCAGGAGCGACTTATTCCGTAGTTATCGAGAATGAGAAGATTGCGTCTTCCTTTACCGAAAAGAAAAACACAATTATCTATTCCGTAGGAACCGGCTCCACTCAGGCGACCGTTTATCAGAAGATAGGCAAAAAGGAAGAAACCGAAATCGGCAAGTTTACTATTAACGTTACTAAGGCGAAGATGAGCTACGTCGCTAAGCAGAATATGCTGCTTTTCACCGAAGGTATCTTCGGCAACGGCGAAATGGTTGAGTTCCTTTCTCCGAGCGAGAGCTTTACTATGAAGAGCACTATCGTAAAATCGCTCGTAAACAATACCTATACCGGCTCGAGCTTTAAGAAATCCCAGTACAGCATTTCCTATAAGTCGACCGATAAGTCGGTTGTTACCGTAAGCAAGGAAGGTAAGGTTACGGGTAAAAAGCCCGGCTACGCCGTAGTTAATTATACGATTACCTTCTCGGATAAGAGCACCTTTGAGGGCGGATGTCCGATTGAGGTATTAAGCAACAGCACGGAAGCTTAAAAAATTTTAAAAATATTGAATAAAGCGGTTGATTTTCTCAGCAAAAAGTATATAATGATTATAAATTGAATATAAGGATGGGACTACTGTGGAGTATCTTCAGGAAAAGAGATTATTTTTAATTCGTAATGATGAAATCCTGCTTTTTAAGCACAACGACGAGTACGACGGCGACGATAAAAACATCGAGGAATTTACTAATCCTAAGTTTTTAAGGTACGTCGGTATAAAGCGCTGTGACGAAGGCATTAAGGAAGTTTATTACTATTTTGCTAAAACTAACGACCTTTATATCACTCAGTCCGGGCATTGGACGGAGATAAAGAAAGCAATTTATTATCCCGCTAAGCCGCTTACTTCGGCTGTGCTCAACGACTATATCCGTAACGGCCAGTACGATAAAGAGGTGCGCTACGGAATTAAAAACGGAGATAAGGTTGAATTTACCGCAGTAACATTATAAAACACAGCCGCCGCATTTTGCGGCGGCTTTAGTTTTCGGTTTTAAATTTTTATATAACCGGCAGATTAAAAGAGGCTTTCGCTTTGCGGAAGCCTCTTTAACGTTATTTAAAATACTTAACGCCGCTCTCAAAGATTTTCTGGTCTTTTTCAAACGGAACGTTTGCGTAGAGGTTTTCGCCCTTACGCTCGGAATGTCCCATTTTACCGAGGATTCTTCCGTCGGGACTTGTAATACCCTCAATCGCGCAGATTGAACCGTTTACGTTATAAGTTATATCGTCGCTCGGATTGCCGTTTAAGTCAACGTACTGAGTTGCTACCTGACCGTTTTCGATAAGGCGCTTGACAGTTTCGCTGTCGGCCATAAAGCGTCCCTCACCGTGAGATACCGGTACGGCGAATACGTCGCCCGCGTTAACCGAGGAGAACCACGGCGATTTAACCGAGGTAACTCTCGTATACGCCATATGAGAGATATGCCTGCCGACTGTATTAAAGGTAAGCGTCGGGTCGGATTCCTTAATATCGCGGATTTCGCCGTAGGGAACGAGACCGAGCTTTATGAGCGCCTGGAAGCCGTTGCAGATACCGAGCATAAGTCCGTCGCGCTTGTTGAGGAGATTGTCTACCGCCTCTTTAACCCTCGGGTTTCTGAATGTAGTCGCGATAAACTTACCGGAGCCGTCGGGCTCGTCGCCGCCTGAGAAGCCGCCGGGGAACATAATCATCTGGCTGTCATTAATAAGCTCAACCATTTTAGCGATTGTGTCCTCGATATCGGAGGGCTTAAGGTTCTTTACGATAAGAAGCTGAGCCTCTGCGCCTGCCTTCTCGAACGCTCTCGCGGTATCAACCTCGCAGTTTGTTCCCGGGAATACGGGGATAAACACCTTGGGCTTAGCGACCTTAATTACAGGCGCCTTATTATTTCTTTCAGTATAGAGCTGCGCACTTTGCTCCATTTTCGGGCATTGCGCCTGCGTTGGGAATACTTTTTCAAGCGGAGCAGTCCACTCGCTGAGGATTTCATCAATTTTAATTTTTTCGCCGTTGATTTCGACTTCTTCATTATCCTGTACCTCGCCGAGCGGATAGTATAAAATATCGTCGGAAAGCTTTGCGCCGTCCTTAAGCTCGAGAATAAGCGAGCCTGAAAGCGGAGCGAAAAGCTCCTCGAAGCTGAGTTCGTTTTCAAACTTAAAGCCGAGCTTATTTCCGAAGCAAGCCTTACATACAGCCGCCGCAGCGCCGCCTTCCTTGACTACGGAAGCGGAGAGCACTCCGCCCTTATCCATCAGCGCGTAAACCGCGTTGTACATTGCTTTAAGCTCGTTCCATTTCGGCATAAGAGTTGCCTTATCCTCGGGAACGGGAACGTATATTACTTTAGAGCCCGCTTTCTTGAACTCCGCTGAAATCGTCTTGCTCGCCTTAGTCATAGCAACCGCGAAGGAAACAAGAGTAGGCGGTACATCAATCTGCTCGAAGGTTCCGCTCATAGAGTCTTTACCGCCGATTGACGGAATACCGAGCATAAGCTGAGCTTCCATAGCTCCGAGTAATGCCGCCGCGGGCTTGCCCCAGCGTTTAGGCTCGTTCTTTAATTTTTCAAAATACTCCTGGAAGGTAAGTCTTGCCTTTAACGGATACGCTCCGATTGCAAGAATCTTTGAGAGCGACTCGACTACTGCGTAAGCTGAGCCGTGGAACGGGCTCCAGCGCGATACTCCGGGAATAAAGCCGTAGCTCATAGCCGTAGCGTCGTCGGTTTCTCCCTTAAGAAGCGGAATTTTAGCCGCCATAGCTTCCTGAGGAGTGAGCTGGGTTTTTCCGCCGAAGGGCATAATTACCGTACCGGCGCCGATACTGGCGTCAAAGCGCTCGCTGAGACCTATCTGAGAGCAGACCTCTAAGCGCGCCATATTCTTCTTAACCGCTTCGGCTGTAGAGAGTCCCTTTAAGCTTTCGGGACAAGCCTTGCGGTAGCAGGCGTTTTCGTCGGGAGCGGTGATAAACGCCTCGGCGGTCTGAGTAACGCCGTTTGTATTTAAAAATTCTCTGCTGATATCTACAATTTTGTCACCGCGCCAGTTCATAGTAAGACGCGGACTTTCGGTAACAACCGCTACGGCTGTAGCCTCGAGGTTCTCGGTTTCGGAAAGAGCGATAAATCTTTCAACGTCGTTTTTATCGAGCACAACCGCCATTCTCTCCTGGCTTTCGGAGATAGCGAGCTCTGTGCCGTCGAGTCCCTCGTATTTCTTAGTAACCTTATCGAGGTTTACGGTTAAGCCGTCGGCAAGCTCGCCGATAGCTACGCATACGCCGCCCGCGCCGAAGTCGTTGCAGCGTTTAATCATCTTAGCAACCTCGGGATTGCGGAACAACCTCTGAATTTTACGTTCGGTAGGAGGATTACCCTTCTGAACCTCGGCTCCGCAGGTCTCGATAGAGCTTAAGGTGTGAGCCTTTGAGGAGCCTGTAGCTCCGCCGCAGCCGTCGCGTCCGGTACGTCCGCCTAAGAGGACGATAACGTCGTCGGGAGCGGGCACCTCGCGGATAACGTTCTCCTTAGGAGAAGCGCCGATAACCGCGCCGATTTCCATACGCTTAGCGACATATCCCTTATCGTAAAGCTCGACTACCTGACCTGTTGCGAGGCCTATCTGGTTTCCGTAGGAGGAATAGCCCTGAGCCGCGCCGGTAGTGATTTTGCGCGACGGAAGCTTACCCTCCATTGTGTCCTTAAACGGTACCGTCGGGTCGCCCGAGCCGGTAACGCGCATTGCCTGATAGATGTACGCTCTGCCTGAGAGCGGATCGCGGATAGCGCCACCGAGACATGTTGCCGCGCCGCCGAAGGGCTCGATTTCGGTCGGGTGGTTATGAGTTTCGTTCTTAAACTGAACGAGCCATTTCTCTACCTTTCCGTCGATTGTAACGGGCACCTCGATTGAGCAGGCGTTAATCTCCTCGCTCTCGTCGAGGTCGGGGATAAGTCCGCGCTTTTTAAGTGCCTTCATACCCATAAGCGCCATATCCATAAGGCTGACGTTGCGGTCGGTGTCCTTGCCGTAGACCTCGTCTCTCGTATCGTAATACAGCTTTAACGCGTCCTCGATAACGCCCGAAATCGCGGATTTTTCTATTTCAACCTTGTTTAATCTCGTGAGGAAGGTGGTGTGACGGCAGTGATCAGACCAGTAGGTGTCGATTACGCGGAGCTCCGTAACGGTAGGCTCGCGGTTTTCGGTATCGCGGAAGTAATCGCGGGTGAATTTAAGGTCATCGAGCGTCATAGCAAAGCCCATTGAGTCGAAGAATTCCTTCATCTCGTCGTCGCTCCAGCTTATAAAGCCCTCAACGCGCTTAACGTTTTCGGGAGCCTCAAGCGGCATTTCGAGCGACTCGGGCTTATCGAGCGAGGCAAGACGGCTCTCGACCGGGTTAATCATATAGTTCTGAATTTTTACGAACTCATCGTCTGAGATATCGCCCTTAACGCAAACTACTCTCGCGGTGAGGATTTTACAGCGCTCGCCCTGAGTAAGAAGCTGAACGCACTGCTCCGCGGAGTCGGCGCGCTGGTCGTACTGACCGGGAAGATATTCCATAGCGAATACGCGGAAGCCCTCGTCAACGGGGAGAACTTCCTCATAGATAATATCCTGATTAGGCTCTGAGAGGATGATGTTCTTCGCCTTATCGAACTCCTCTCTCGTCATACCTTCGATATCGTAGCGGTTTAAAAAGCGCAGCTCCTCAATTGCCCTGATACCGAGATTGTGGCGTAAATCCCACTTTGTCTGCTCGGCAACAACGTTCATTTCGCCGCGTTTTTCAACAAAAAGTCTGATTACATCTGCCATAAAAATTCCTCCGTTTTTTACATTAAATCAGAAACGTTTAAAAGACCATAAAATTACATTTTATTTTACCATATGTAATTTGCGTTATAGTTAGGATAGGGAATTATAATAAATTTTTAGAGATTAAAACAGCGCCGGCATTAACGCCGACGCTGAAAGAAATATCCTATTTTACCGTTACCTTAACGATTTTTGTAACCGCCTTTTCCGCGTAGGAGCTGTTTCCCGCCGCGGTAACTTTTACGGTAAGCTTATAGATGCCCTTTTTAGTTCCTTTTTTTACCGTGATTTTTCCGCTTTTAAACGCAAGCTTCTTGTTTTTCTTAGTTACCTTATAAGTTACCTTACCTTTTGCGCCTGTGACCTTAAGCGCCGTATAGCTTTGAGATTTTTTCTTAAGCGTCTTTGCCTTAAAGATTTTATTAACCGCTTTTACTTTTACGGGATTTGAAAGTTTTAACCAACCGCCGGGAACTTTATCCGGATAAGCTTTCACAAAAGCATTTTCCAGAATATCCTTCATAGTCTTCTCATCTTCGCCTGTTTTCTTGCTGACAATATATTTATAAACATCCGTTAAGTCCGAAGCGGTTTTTATGCCGAACTTCGGAAATGCGTTCGCGAGAGCGTAAACAGGATTTACATATTTGCTTTTGTAGTAAGCCGCGAGCCAGTCGCCGATAACCTCTGTACCCTTCTCGTTCGGGCACAGGAACTTGCCTACAATATTCCCGATAGACGTTAACGCGAGGTGAGGACCGTATTTGTCTTTGTTATCAGTCCATTCCACATTATCAACACTTTTTTCGGAATCAACGGGACTCTCAATTTTTTCATTGTCCTCCGTAAGCTGTAACGCGTCTCCGATACATTCCGTGCCGAAGGTTGCGTCATAAGTCTGATAGTAATTATCACCCGCAACCGCGCTGAATATAATGCAGTAGTCAACGTCCTTCTTTAAACTGTTTTGCAAATCCGATTCATCGGTAGAAGCTAAGACGGAAAGGTCATAACCCCAGATGTCGCCGTTAATTCTTTTGCATTTTTCTTTTTTAGATTGCCAACCGAAGAAAGAGTTGCCGCCTCTTTTCCATATATGGCAATACATATTTGTTACGTTTTTCCAGCGGAACGCGTTGAAATATATCATATTTTTGTTTTCAACGATAGTATCTTTTGTTGCCGGTTCAGTGTTTTCTGTTTCATTTTCTACAGGAACGGTAGTTTCCTGCGGAGCAGTTGTTTCACAAGTTGTGTTTTCATGATTATCGGGTTCTTTTTCGTCCGCGGTTTTCGGAAAATCACCTTTGGAAAATATTCCGTTTTTTATAGAAGCTTCCTCTCGTGTTTCATATATTCCATACTCACCGTTTCCGTAATAATAGAACCAATCACCCTTATAAGTTGGATTTTGATTTATATCAGATTCCTCCGCATTGAAGGGTTCGCAAACGAAGATCATTCCGTCAAAATTCTCAACACCGTTGGGATAGAAGCTGCTGCTATATCCTTTTGTCGAGATATCCTGAGACCGGATAGCAGCCTTGTAAACAGGAGCAGACTTATCTTCGCCGCCGTCTACGAGGTTGTTCCAGATAATCTTCGGAACATCTTCGGGAACTGCAGCCTTAAAGATGTTAGCGTCAGCAGCTTCTGTCTC
>CAJOFK010000007.1 GCA_905234015.1 uncultured Ruminococcus sp. | reverse complement strand
ATACTTTTCTATTTCAATCTCCTCCATGATATGGTCAAATGTCATTACCGGATCAGATATTTTTATTAAATCTGAAATAAATACTGGAAATCTTCCTTGTTTTGGGCTATACTTATTTGTAGTATTTAATGTTTTTTTCACAACTTCATTATACCACAAAAGGCACATAACCGTCATTGCTTTCGGTTATGTGCCTTCTTGTTTTTTAGGGACTATTTTTTTCACAGCCCCTTTTGTTTCGGTGCGAGCGACGTATGTTTTATATTTGAGAAGTTTTCATCTCGCCTGTTGAGGCGTGTGCTGAACTAAAAGTATCATCTGCGCGGCGGGCTAAAAACAGTTCACAGAACTGTTTTTACCGGCGGATTACGCTGACGCTTAATCCTTGGCACGCCCTGTTCAAGTCCTGTCGCCGCACCCTATTTGTATAATTAAAACAGGGAGTATCTTTTAGATACTCCCTGATTCAATGGTGCGAGCGACGTATGTTTTATATTTGAGAAGTTTTCATCTCGCCTGTTGCGGCGTGTGCTGAACTAAAAGTATCATCTGCGCGGCGGGCTAAAAACAGTTCACAGAACTGTTTTTACCGGCGGATTACGCTGACGCTTAATCCTCGGCACGCCCTGTTCAAGTCCTGTCGCCACACTCTATTTGTATAATTGAAACAGGGAGTATCTTTTAGATACTCCCTGATTCAATGGTGCGAGCGACGGGACTTGAACCCGTACGTCAAAGACACACGCCCCTCAAACGTGCCTGTCTGCCTATTCCAGCACGCTCGCATATATAAATTTTTGACAGCTTTTAGATTATATCACTCAAATATCCAATTGTCAATGTTTTTTTGAAAACTTTTTGCAGTAAAAAATAATTTATCTTATCTCTTGACAATAATAGTATTTGTGTATAAAATGATAATGTCCTTTGGGGGTATAGCTCAGCTGGGAGAGTGCTTGACTGGCAGTCAAGAGGTCACGGGTTCGAGCCCCGTTATCTCCACCATAAATAACCAATACCATTTGGTGTTGGTTATTTTTTATATAATGAATAACGGGGCTCGAACAGGCTGTGCCGAGGGTTAAGAAATCTTATTATTTCAAATCAAGCTTATAATTGCAGCAAGAAAGCGTGCGCAACTGAGCGGGAAATGTAAAAAAAGCGGTTTTCTCAAACGGAAACCGCTTTTTTATTTAAGAACAATAATTATTCCACTTTAATTTTCTTACAAACGCTGAACGCGCCGAGGTAATTCTTCTTAGCCTTTTTCTTAACAGCTCTTACTCTGACGTAATAGTTTTCGCCTTTTTTAAGCTTCTTAACGGTGCAGGACGTCTTATCCGCGCTGCTTATATTTACGGTCTTAGGCTTGTCGAAAAACTCATCCTCGGATACAAATACCTGATATCCGCTTGCGTTTGAAATCTTTTTCCATTTAACGCTGATTTTTTCTTACCGGACTCCAAGTTAGAAATCCTTAACTAAATTACTTAACTTATAGTTTAATATATGTACCTGACGGACGGCGGTATTATCTTACAATCAAAGATGATATATCGTTGCCCGAAGCTCGTTCCAACCGGCGAGGGGTAAGTCCCGGAAATATGACGGAATTTCATTCGCGTTTAATCGGATACCATGTTTTTTATTACAAAAACATTATATTCAAAGACCGCAATTATTCATTGACATAATATCAAAAAATATGGTATTCTATGTCTAAAGATTTACGTATTACAACAATTGGGAGATATAAAATGAAATCATATGAATTAACAAACAACGTTTGCAAAGCTATAATCGAACAGATACTTCCGATGTCTTATGAGGACAAAATCAAGTTTTTCAACTTCACCTACAATTCGCTCAAGGAGCCTTTAACTCAGGTCGCTCAGAAAAGCGGTATTAAACCGGAGGAATTGATTCTGACGATTATTTACACGGGAATTACCGTCGATAATGAAGCTAATTCCGATGAGCACGAGCTGCTTAAGGAAGCGTATAAAATACTCGGATGCAGTTATGAGCCGGAACTTACCGATCAGATTATTGATTCTTATTTCATTTCGCATAAATATTCGGGCGAAATTACTATTTCCGATTTGGCAGCAAAAATCGCAGGTGAAATACCCGCAGAGTCACGAACGCTGTTTTTCGCTCTGCTCGCGATTATCTGCTCGTTTGATAACGATATCTCACAGCCTGAGTATGATTTTCTTTACAGGATTGCCTCACCTGAAAAATAATTCAATATCATAAACGTAACAGGAGCCGGCTCGTGTGAGCCGGCTCCTGAGTTTTTATATAGTTTTAAATAATTTAAACTGTATATTATTATGACCTTATCAGCCCTCGTTCTACCACTGAGCCATATACTTAAGCGCGGGAGATTTTATATCGGCGGTGAATCCGAGCCAGCCATAAGCAGACAAAGAACAATGCTTATAACTCTTGATGACTTTTTCATAAGATACATCCTTTCTGAAAAAATTGATAATAATAAATACACGGTTATATTTATGTAATTACATCACAGTCAAAAAGAAATGTCACTATATTTTAAGGAAAATCAAATGAATTTTTGTGTAATTTTCAAGCGAAATCAATAATCTGACAAAATCAGAAAAGTTTTTCAAAAAAACTCATACTCAATTCTTGCCATAAAGGGCGAAATATTGTATTATGTGAGGTACAGTGTAAAAATTTTAAAGGATGACGAAAATGCTTAAGATAGAAAATTTATCTTTTAACGTAAACGCAGAGGGCGGCGAAAAGGAAATCATCAAGGACATCAGCCTCGATATTCCTAAGGGCAAGCTCTATGTTATAACCGGTCCCAACGGCGGAGGCAAGTCTACCCTCGCCCGTTTAATCGCGGGAATCGAGAAGCCCTCAGGCGGAAAAATATATTTTGACGGCGAGGATATCACCGAAAAAAATATAACCGAAAGAGCTAAGCTCGGAATCGGCTTCGCGTTTCAGCAGCCGGTTAAGTTCAAGGGGCTAAGAGTTCTCGATATCATAAGGCTCGCCGCGGGGCAGGAGCTTTCCGTCGCGGACGTTTGCAAATACCTTTCACTCGTCGGACTTTGCGCGAGAGAATACGTTGAGCGCGAGGTCAACTCAAGCCTTTCCGGCGGAGAGCTTAAACGAATCGAAATCGCTACGGTTCTCGCGAGAAAATCCCTGCTCACCTTATTTGACGAGCCGGAGGCAGGTATCGACCTATGGAGCTTCAACAACCTTATCGAGGTATTCCGGAAGCAGAGAGCCGAAATCAAGGACAGGTCAATTCTCATTATCTCTCATCAGGAGAGAATATTAAATATCGCGGACAGAATTATCGTCATCAGGGACGGCTGCGTTGAAGCTGAGGGCGAAAAGGATGAAATCCTCCCCTCGCTTATCGGCACATCCTCGGCGGTACCCGACTGTCAGGGCAGATTCTGAAAGGAGGACGACTATGGACTTAAATACTATTCAGAAGTTTTTACTTAAGGAAATCGCCGACCTCACCGATACTCCCGCAGGCGCGTATAACATCCGCTCCGACAGCGAGGCGGTCGGCAGAAAATCTACCGAAAATATAGAAATCGTTCCGAAAAAGGAAATCAGCGGAATTGATATCTATATAAAGGACGGTACCAAGGGCGAAAGCGTTCATATTCCCGTTGTCGTTACTAAAAGCGGTATTAAGGAAAAGGTATATAACGATTTCTTTATCGGCGAAAACGCCGACGTTGAAATCGTAGCCGGCTGCGGAATTGATAACTGCGGCGCTCACGATTCTCAGCACGACGGTATCCACAGATTTTATATCGGTAAAAACGCTCACATTAAGTATGTTGAAAAGCATTTCGGCTCGGGCGACGGAAGCGGAAAGCGTATCCTCAATCCCGTAACCGAAGTATATATGGAGGAGAACAGCTCCTGCGAGATGGAGATGGTTCAGATAAAGGGCGTTGACGATACCACGCGCACAACAATCGCCGACCTTAAGGCAGGCGCGAGCCTTATCGTAAGGGAACGTCTTATGACTCACGAAAAGCAGAACGCCGTCAGCGTGTATACAGTAAACCTCAACGGCGACAATTCCACCGCGGACGTAGTTTCGAGGGCGGTCGCGAGAGACGATTCCTATCAGAAATTTGACGCGAAGATAATCGGAAACGCCGCGTGCAAGGGACACACCGAGTGCGATTCCATAATTATGGATAACGGTAAAATTCTTGCCGTTCCGGGACTTGAGGCGAACAACGTAGACGCGTCGCTCGTTCACGAAGCGGCTATCGGAAAAATCGCGGGCGAACAGCTTATAAAGCTTATGACGCTCGGTTTAACCGAAAGCGAAGCAGAAGAACAGATTATTAACGGATTCTTAAGATGATAGAACGGGCTGTCAGAGGACAGCCCGTTTTCAGCGGAGTATAAAATTAAGGATGTTGTTTGACATTATGAGAGGTGCCGATTTGTCGTCTTGAGCGGTTGAATGTGGTATAATGATTTTGTAAACATACTAAATTATATAAAATAATAAAAATTATTTTCTGACTTTTTAAAAAGTTTCTGTGTTTTTTCTTGATTTGTTTCCACCAATACCTCTGAAGCCGCATAAACAGTAGCTTTAAGGGGTGAAAAGAAAAAAATATTTGTTTCCATTCGTTTCCACCTCTTTCCACTACATTCCACCTTATAAACTTACACCGCTGTCTGCCCGACCATTCCTTAATGCTTATAACCTAAAACACAAAAAATTGAAGCCGTCGCGTTTAGCGGCGGCTTCGTGTTTTAATAAACCTTAACTTTAACCTTGAATTTTACCCCGTTAACAATCAGAGTTACGGTTGCTTTTCCTTTTTTATAGCCCTTTATGCTGAGCTTTTTAGCGTCGCGCTCCGTACTTGAGGGAACCCTCGCAACCTTTTTATTTGTTGAGGTATAAGTATTATACTCGGGAGCTGCTCTGCCCGAAATCTGTACGCTGAGTTTTTTACCCTTCTTAACGTAGTAGAGCTTCTTTTTATTAAAGGTTTTTCCTTTAATCTTAACAGACGGGTTGGAGGTTACAGTAACCTTACACTTAAACTTAAGCCCTCTCGGAGTTACGGGGCTTACGTAAGCGGTGCCCTTTTTAAGTCCGTAAACGTTGCCTTTATTATCAACATAAACTACCTTATCGTTGGTGCTCGTCCAGTACTGCACTCCGGAGTTTTCGAGGCTGAGCTTAACCTTCTTGCCCGCCTTAACGCTTGCCTTCGTTTTGTTTATTGAAGCAGCTCCTCTTACGAGCACAATACCGTTTTCAAGAGCGTATCTTTCGCCCTCGGTACCGACGCCCGCGTACATCTCAAAGCCGTTTTTCAGGAAATCGCCGTAAATCTCGGTATCGGATTCCGAATTAAATCTCTCGTCGTAGTAATAGCCGAACGCCTCGTTGCCGATTTCGGTAACGTTATCGGGAATTTTAACGCTTAAAAGACCGGTTTCATAAAATGCTCCGGCGCCGATTGTTTTAACGTTGGGGCCTATTTCAAGCTTAGATACGCTCGAATAAGCGAAAGCAAACTGACCTATAGTCTCAAGGCTCTCGGGAAGCTTAAGGTCGTGAATATGTGTGCCCTCAAAGGCTAATTCGCCGATTTCCTTTAAGCCCTTTCCGAAATAAACGGTGTTAAGAGAATTCTCGTCGCTCTCGCTGCAGAAAGCCTTATCCCCTATTTTTACTACCGAGTCGGGAAGCGTAATTGACTGCAGATAGGGGCACTCGCCGATTCCGTTTAATACGATAATTCCCTCGTTTACTATAAGGTGGTTTATTTCCTCGTAATGCTCCGCCCACGGCGCAGGATATGCGTAGCTTACATGCGTAGTTTCACCTGTGCCTGATAAGGTGAGCGTGCCGGTGAGCTTATCGAACGTCCAGGTTGTATCGGTATCGGGAGGGATACTTGCTAAAAGCTCATCGTAATACGCCTTTGCGAGAGAATCGTTCTCGCAGTTAATAACAAAGCCCTTAACTCCCTTAAAAATCTGATTGCCGTAGGTATAGCCGATGCTGTGATAATCAAGCTCCGTAGTCTTGCCGGGAATAGTAACGCTCATCAGCCCTGTATTAACAAAAGCGGAGCTGTATATTTTCTTAACGGAAGCAGGAATAGTAACGCTCTTAAGCCCGCTGTCGCCGTAGAACGCGTTGTTTAAAATATACTCGCAGCCCTCGGGAATAACCACGTTATCAAGACTTCCGCAGAACGAGAACGAATCCTCGCCGATTGTTTTAAGCGAAGCGGGAAGCTTTACCGACTCAAGCCCGTTATTATACGCAAACGAGCAGAATTTGATTTCCGTAACACTGTCGGCAATTGTTACGGTTTTAAGCGAGTAAAGGTTCGAAAAAAGCCTGTCGCCGATTGAGGTAATGCCGTTATCTACAACAATGCTTTTAACCTGCATACCTTCCCACGGGAATTCGCCGTTCATATCGGGAGTATCGCCGGTACCGGTAATCGTAAGCAGACCGGTGCTCTCGTTGAAGGTATAATCGCACGAGCCGATTTTACCGCTCTTATCGCCTGTTTTTAAGGTTTTTGAGTCAAGAGCGAGCGCCTCGGGCACAAACGCGGACAGAATAAGCATTAAAGATAAAACCGCGCTTATAATTTTGCTTGATTTTAATACTTTCTTTTTCATAAAACTTTCCTTTCTTAAACGGATTGCGGCGCGGAGCAGTTTTTATAAGAACATACCCCTCTAAACGTCTTTTAAACCTGCTTCGCCGCCCTAAACAACCCTTATACAATGAATATTTATAAACTGAATCTATATAAATTACATTAAAAATATTATATCATATTATACACATTTTTTCTATTGGTTTTTGTAAAAAAATAATATATAAATGCGGATTTTATCGATTAAAATATTAATTTTGTTGATTGTGAATAAAATCTACATAAGAACGGCGCCTTTTACTCCCCTTACCCTTATCAGTAAATTTATTTTTATAAATTTGATAATGTATATTTATACAAAAAACTATGAGAATTATACAAATTTTTTCGGATTTTTTCTAACTCGGTTTTGACTGAAAATTATTGACAAGAATATCGGTTTTCAATATAATTTTTATAGGTTGGTAAAAAATTAACAATAGCGATTTCCGGTCAATCCTCGAGTACAAAGCATTGGTTTAAACAAATCATCTTACCTAACAAAAATAATTAAAAATAATTTTAAAAATTTTAGTTAGGTACCTTGACAAGCATTTTCCGATGTATTATAATTACAGTAGAACTCAAGGTACCTAACGGAATTGAGTGGAGATTAAAATGTCGAATAATGCCATTGGCAATGTCAGCAGAAACGATTACTATCAAAAGGATGTTGATGATAAAATCCTTTTGAACCTCAGGGATTTAGGTCAGAAGATTCCTTTTCTTTATGAAGGAAAAAACAGTCAGCGCAGGGCGTTGATAATCTTAAGAAAGACGGGCAGCGTATCACAACGCAAATTAACCGAGCTGCTTAACATTAAGCCCGGCTCAATGAGCGAAATCTTAACTAAGCTCGCCAACAAAGGATTAATAACTCGTACTCCCAGCGAATACGACAGAAGAACCTCGATTATTTCCCTTACCGAAAAAGGTATTCAGATTGCGGACGAGGCTTCCGAGTTCAGAAGCGAACGCCGCGTGGAAATGTTTTCGTATCTGGATGATATTGAAAAAATCACCTTACTTAATCTGTTGGAAAAAATTAATAATACCTGAGAAATTTATCTTAAACCGAGGGATGTGACGGTTATGGCAGATAAGTTGAAAGTTGTTATTACAGATGAACAGAAGGATATCAAGATTGAGACAGGAGTTCGTATGCTCTTAAGGCGGTGCTGTCATGCGGTACTCGCGAACGAATCGTATAAGGGCTCCGCTAAAATCGGTATTACCTTCACCGACAACGAAAGGCTCGGCGAGAGGAGCAGCGAAATAAATACACCTCCCGTTAAACACGAGCTGCTTGTAATTCCCAATGAGAATGAGCCCGCAAGCGATATGCCTCATCTGGGCAATATGTTTATTTCATTCGAAAAAGCTATTGAAACAGCCGAAAAGCAGAACAATCCTCTTAAGCACCACCTTGCTCTTGTTACGGCGTACGGCGTTTTACAGCTTTTAGGCTATCCTCACGGTGAGACAGCAACAGCTGATAAGGCTGACTTAGCTATGTATCAGCTCGGACTGCAGTCCTCATCAATGTATTACATCAGGAATAATTAATTATGAATTTAAAGACCGGTTCAGTATGAACCGGTTTTTCTTATTAACTAACGGGGATATTAACTTGACATTTCACGGCAAAAAAGCTATGCTATTATAAAGAATGATAAAGAGAATAATAAAGAATTTACGGAGGAAAAAATGTCAAAATATTTATTTACTTCCGAGTCGGTAACGGAGGGACATCCCGATAAGGTTTGCGACCAGATTTCCGACGCCGTACTCGACGAAATATTAAGGCTCGATAAAAACGCGCACGTTGCGTGCGAAACTACAACTACTACGGGCATGGTGCTCGTTATGGGCGAGATTTCAACCGAATGTTATGTTGATATTCCCGCTATCGCGAGGAAGGTAATTAACGATATCGGCTACGATAACCCCGAATGCGGCTTTAACGGAAACACCTGCTCGATTCTCACGGCTATTGACTCGCAGAGCGCGGATATCGCCCTCGGCGTAAACGAAAGCTTTGAGCATAAGCACGGCGAGGTTGACGACGATAATCAGATAGGCGCCGGCGACCAGGGAATGATGTTCGGCTACGCCTGCAACGAAACCGAGGAGCTTATGCCGCTTCCGATTTCACTCGCTCATAAGCTCTCAAAGCAGCTCGCTAAGGTAAGAAAAGACGGCACCCTCCCCTATCTCCGTCCCGACGGTAAGACTCAGGTAACCGTTGAATACGACGACGATAAGGCGGTAAGGGTTGATACCGTAGTCGTTTCAACTCAGCACGACGCTGATATTCCGCTCGAAAAAATCCGCGCGGATATCGAGGAATATGTTATAAAACCTGTTATTCCGGAAAACCTTTTTGTTGATACAAAGATTTTTGTTAACCCGACGGGACGTTTCGTAATCGGCGGTCCCGTAGGAGATTCCGGACTTACCGGACGTAAGATTATTGTAGACACCTACGGCGGATTCTCGCGCCACGGCGGCGGAGCTTTCAGCGGAAAGGACCCGACTAAGGTTGACCGAAGCGGCGCTTACTACGCGCGCTATATCGCCAAGAATATTGTCGCGGCAAAACTCGCCGATAAATGCGAGGTTCAGCTCGCTTACGCTATCGGAGTAGCGAAGCCTGTTTCGATTATGGTAGATACCTTCGGCACCGGAAAATACAGCGACGAGAAGCTTTCCGAGGCAGTCAAGAAGGTATTCGACTGCCGTCCGCAGTCGATTATCAAACAGCTTGATTTAACAAACACCTCCTACCTTCCCGTAGCCGCATACGGCCATATGGGACGCGAGGACTTAGGCGTAAGCTGGGAAAAGACGGATAAGATCGATAAGCTTTTAGAAGCAATAAAATAAGAGAAATATAAAGACTAAAGGAGCAGCGAAAACTGCTCCTTTTCTGTATAATGTCATCCTGAGCAAGCGAAACGAAGTGAAGTGCCGTCGAAGGATCCCCCAATGAAAGCGAGAAGTGGGAAGTCTGTAGGTCGTGAAGATAGCACAGATCAATTCAATACATTCGTTCCCGACCGTATCAGTATTTTACTGCGCGAAGCGCATTATTAATATTGCCGGGTTAAGTAGGTTGTTTTAATTACCATTCTGTCTTCTCGACCTACAGACTAACCCCTAGCCACTAGCCCCTAACCACTAAAGGAAGGAGATTCTTCGACTATTTGCTGACGCAAATTTGCCTGTCATTTACCGCTCAGAATGACAACTGCTAACGGCTATTGCAGTCCGAATGAAATTGAAATCGCGTTGTTGACTCTGTTCATTGAGCTTTCGTCAACAGCGCCCATTTTTTCCTTAAGCCTCTGTTTATCAATCGTTCTTATCTGCTCAAGCAGCACCACGCTGTCCTTGGAAAGTCCGCAGTTATCCGCAACAATCGGGATATGCGTCGGCAGCTTTGCCTTTTCCTGACGGCTTGTAATCGCCGCGGCAATTACGGTAGGGCTGTATCTGTTTCCTACATCGTTCTGAACTATAAGTACGGGACGTATTCCTCCCTGCTCCGAGCCCACTACGGGCGATAAATCAGCATAATAAATATCTCCGCGTTTAATACTCACGCTTTTCCCTCCGGTTAATTTATCTGTAAGTATTTTTGCCTTTTCGGGAAAATTTATACTTGTACATAAAATATACTTGTACTATATTTTATATTTTTACGCGGAGAGTGTTACTACTTAAGATTTATAATACATTTATTTTCTTTTAAAGAAATTTGCTTTATTATGCCTGTAGCTTTATCGCAGGTCAGGCGGTATTTTCCGCTGCCGCACGAGCCTTTATATTCCGAATCAGAATTATAAACGCCCTCGAGCGTATAGTTTTCCTCATTTTTAAGGCTTTTTATTACGTTAAAAACAAGGAAGGAAAAATCTCTCTTTCCGTAATACCCGGGCTCGGCTTTAATCTTAAAATTCTTATATGTAAGGCGCAGCTTATCGCCTTTATAAAAATATGTACATCCCTTTAACGCCTCGGGCGAGCTCAGACTGAGAGTAAGCGTGCCGTTTGAGGGGGAGCATATTTTTCCGCTGAGCCTTTCGCCGTTATACTTCGCGGTAAATTTTGAAGAAAACTTATCGCACGGCGGCTTCGGCGCAGTTTCACATCCGCTAAAAAGAAAAATAACGCAAAAAAACAGCAGGGGCAGTTTTTTCATCAAATCACCTCTGCTGAATTATATGAAGATTTAAAAGGATTTATCAATAGTTTTAAACGCCTCGGGAATACACTCAATCATATCGGTAGGGAGCATTGAGATTTCGCCGAATTTTTCCTTAGCGATATCCCCTGCCAGCGCGTGAATATATACTGCGCTTGCCGCGGATTTAAGGACGTCAAAGCCCTGAGCTGTAAACGAAGCAATAATTCCCGCGAGGACGTCTCCGCTGCCGCCGCACGCCATACCCGGGTTTCCGATTCCCTCGTTATAATAAACCATTCCGGTTTTATCGGCAACGATTGTTTTATGACCTTTAAGGACTACAGTTACCTCGTAACGCCTCGCGAATTTTACGGCGAGCTCCTCTCTTTTACCCTCAAGCATTTCGGGATAACAGCCTAAAAGCCGCGCGAACTCCCTGTCGTGAGGAGTAATTACCACGGGAGCCTGAGCCTCGTTGAGAACGTCGGGATTTTCGCTGACTATATTAAGCGCGTCGGCGTCGAGTACAACGGGTATCTCGCTTCCTAAAACAATTTCGTTTATGAGCTCTCTTACGGCGTTGTTAACCGAAAGTCCGCAGCCGGCGAGTATTGCGCCGCAGTAGCGCGATTTTCCGATAAAATCAAACTCGGAAAGATAATTATCCTCAATCGGATAAAACACCGCCTCGGGTACCGCGCCTGCGATTATTGGGTAGACGGACTTAGCCGTCGCAAGCTTTAAAAGCCCTATTCCGCTTCTCAGCGCCGCCTTTGACGACATAATCGCGGCTCCTGCCATCCCGTAGCTTCCGCAGATTGAGAGCAGACTGCCTATTGTTGTTTTATCGGCGTTTTCGGGACGTTTTTTTATTGTTGATTTTACAAGGTTTTTGTCAATCGGGTACATATATCAACCTCTGTGATAGAACACCTTAAGTACGATTTCCTTTTTAAGATACGGCTTCATCGCGTTTAAAACTCTCTCGTTCGGGTTAAACATAAGCGCGCACCTTCCTAAAGCCGCGTGCTGGAATACGGCGTAGGTTGTGTTTTCGTCGTCGGAACTTTTTTCGGCCGCGTCGTAAAGCCTTACGAAATTCATCTTCTGAATCTCGGGCTCGCTGCCCTTATCGAGCTTATCAATTGTGCGGACGTCGAGCTTCATAATCTCCTTGCGCTTACGCTTAGCGATAATCTTGCTAACGACTACTATATCCTGGACTACCTGATACTCAAACTCCACGTTCTGATGAGAGCGCACAAACCAGATAAACCATATTCCGAAGATAAAAATAAAAAACGCGATATAAATAAAGTAAGGAGTAATAAATCCGCGCATAGTAAGCAGTACAATCGTAGTCGGGATAATCAGCTCCAAAAGTATTACCGCGATAAAAACAATCCTGTCTTTTACAGAGCGTTTTTTCGAGACAAGCTGTTCAATAAAAATATCATTCATAATTCTTCCTCCGAACAGTTTAAAAACTAAAACCGTAAAATATAATAACATAATACAATATTTTTTTCAATAAACACTTGCATATTTTAATCGTAAATGGTAAAATGCTTTAAGATAACACAATGACGAAGGAAGTAGTTTTTTATAAGCTGTGTCAAGAGAGCGTGCGCCGCGGCTGAGAGCGCATACCTTAGCGTAAAAAATGAAGTTCCCTTCCGAGTGGTGAGGCTGAACGTTTATAAGTAGGCTTCAACGGCTGACACCGTTAACGGTCAACGGAGTGTTTGCTCTTTTAAGACGCAAAAAATTGGGTGGTACCGCGGATTTATTCGTCCCTTTGAGAAATCAAAGGGGCTTTTTATTTTCATATACCACTTATCACTTACAACTTTTAAAATGGAGGTAATTATGGACGACAAAATCAAAAGTCTGAGAGAAAGTCTTGCGCAGGAGCTTTCAGGCGCTCTCAACCTTGTTGACCTTGACAAGATAAGAGTAGCCTATCTCGGTAAGAAGGGCTCGGTTACAGGTCTTTTAAAGGGTATGAAGGACCTTTCAAACGAAGAGCGTAAGGAATTCGGCAAAAAGGTAAACGAGCTTAAAAACTCGGCGGCTGACGCTATCGAGGATAAGCTTAAGGAGCTTAAGGAAAAGGAAATTCAGGCGGAAATTGACGCTATGCCCGAGTTTGATATCACAACTCCCGCCGATTTGGAACGCGGCTCCTATCATCCTATAACCCTCGTTCAGAGACAGTGCGAAACTATCTTCAAGTCGATGGGCTTTACGGTTGAGGATTATTCCGAGGTCGTAACCGACTACGAGTGCTTTGAGTCGCTTAATATCCCGAAGCATCATCCCGCGAGAGATATGCAGGACACCTACTATCTCGAAAACGGCCAGCTCTTAAAATCCCAGACCTCGGCGGCTCAGAACGCTATCATTAAAAAGTACGGTAAAAAGCTCGTTGAAAACGGCACCCCGATTAAGGCTATCTTCCCCGGACGCTGCTTCAGAAACGAAGCTACCGACGCTACTCACGAGAATACATTCTTCCAGATGGAGGGCGTTATGGTTGATAAGGATATCAGTATCTCGAACCTTATCTACTTTATGAAAACAATGCTCTCCGAGGTATTTAAAAAGGATATCAAGGTACGTCTGCGCCCCGGCTTCTTCCCCTTCGTAGAACCCGGCTTTGAACTCGACATCAACTGCCTTATCTGCGGCGGCGAGGGCTGCCCGAGCTGCAACAGGAGCGGATGGCTTGAATTATGCCCCTGCGGTATGATTCACCCCGAGGTGCTTAAGGAAGGCGGCGTTGACCCCGAGGAGTATACGGGCTTCGCGTTCGGACTCGGACTTACACGACTCGTAATGATGAAATACGGCGTTAAGGATATACGCGACTTAAACAGCGGAAGCTTAAAGGCTCTTTCGCAGTTTACCGACGACGACGAATAAGGAGGAGAATACAGTATGTTTTTATCTATGAACTGGATATCGGATTTTGTTGATTTAAGCGGACTTGATAAGGTTGAGCTTATTAATAAATTCTCCTTATCAACAGCCGAGGTTGAAAACGAAATCTTTTATAAGGGCTCGGATTTAAGCGGTATCGTAGTTGCCGAAATAAAGTCAATCTCCGACCATCCCGAGAGCAAAAAGCTCCACCTTTTAAAGGTTGATATCGGAGAGGATGAGCTCGTTGACGTAGTATGCGGCGCTCCTAACGTAAAGGTAGGCTTAAAGACCGCTTTCGCTAAGTTAGGCGCAAAAATCGGCGAGATTACAATCGCTCCGAGAAAGCTCGCGGGCTATGACTCAAACGGAATGTGCTGCTCCGAGGCTGAAATCGGTATTAGCGACGACAACTCCGGTATTATGGAAATCGAGGACGACGTTAAAAACGGTACCGAGCTTAAGGATATCTACGAGATTGACGATATCGTTTTTGAGGTTGATAATAAATCCCTCACAAACCGCCCCGACCTCTGGGGACATTACGGAATCGCGCGCGAGTTCGCGGCGCTCTCCGGCAGACCGCTTAAGCCGCTTGACGTAGTTGACTTAAAGCAGTACGACGGCCTTAATAAAATTGATATGAAAATCGAGGATCCGCTGTGCTACCGTTACTCCTGTATGCAGGTTGAAAATATAAAGAGAAGCATAAGCCCCGTAAATATGAGAATAAGACTTTACTACTGCGGTATGAGAGCTATTAACTTCCTCGCGGACTTAACCAACTTCCTTATGCTCGAAATGGGTCAGCCTATGCACGCGTTCGATTCGCGCAAGGTCGGCAAAATCAGAATCAAGCGCTTTGATAAGCCCTTCACCTTCACAACTCTCGACGAGGTTGAAAGAAATATTGACGAAAACACGCTTATGATTTGCAACGACGATACTCCCGTAGCTATCGCAGGTATTATGGGCGGACTTGATTCCGAAATCGTTGAGGATACCACCACCCTCACGCTTGAGTCGGCAACCTTTGACGCGGCTTCAATCCGCAAATCCACCGTAAGGCTCGCGCACCGCACCGACGCTTCTATGCGTTACGAAAAGTCCCTCGACCCCGAGATGACTGACGTCGCTATCGCGCGTTTCTTAAAGCTTCTTACCGATTACGATAAGGACGTTAAGGTGGTAAGCTCGCTTACCGACGAGTACGTTTACAAGTACGACGACGTTACCCTCACCTTTGACAAGGCGTTCGTTGATAAATACACGGGAATCGAAATCAGTGACGAGCAGATTTTAAAAACCCTTACCTCCTTAGGCTTCAAGGCTTCACATTATAAGGATGTATTCACGGTTGACGTTCCCTCGTGGAGAGCTACAAAGGACGTTACAATCAAGGCTGATATCATCGAGGAAATCACGAGAATCTACGGCTACGATAACTTTGACGTAAACACAACACGCTCTCCCCTTTACCCCGTAAGAATGGACGAGGTTAAGTGCGACGAGGAAAAAATCAAGGATATCCTCGTTAAGAGATACAACCTCCACGAGCTCCACTCTTATGTATGGGCTTATAACGACGAGCAGAAGGCGCTCGGTATTCCCGTTGAGGAGAATATTAAGCTTGCTAACGCCACAAACCCCAACATTGAGACTATCAGACGCTCGATTATCCCGACTCAGCTGTGTCAGGTAAAGAGCAACGTAGGCTACGCGCCCAAGTTCGGTATTTTTGAAATCGGCAGAGTTGTTGAGGGTGTTGACGAGAACAACCTCTGCGTAGAGAAGAAGAAGCTTGCAATTACGCTTTACAGCAAGCTTGACGATATAAAGGCTCTCTACTTTAAGCTCAGGGATATTTTAGCTACTATCACCGACGATATTAAGCACAAGGAGCTCACCTTTAAAAAGGCAGAGCCTTCTCACAGCTTTGAGCATCCCGTAAACCTCAACGAGATTATTCTTGACGGCGAGGTTATCGGTAAAATCGGCATAGTTCATCCGACAGTCGCCAAGAAGATTGATAAGAAGGGCAACGTAGTATACGCCGAGATAGATGTCGAGAAGTTCGCTGAGATTTCCAACGCGGGCATCGTCTACAGCGAGCCCTCAAAGTTCCCGCCTATGACCTACGATTTAAGCGTAGAGCTTAAGAGCGGAACCTTCTTCTCAGACCTTAAGAAGTGCTGGCTCGGACTCGGCGAGGATATTATGAAGGGCGTTAAGATTGTCGATACCTATGACACGGAAACTATCCACAGTATCACAATCCGCTTTGAGTTCTCCTCAAACGAAAGAACCCTTTCCTCAGGCGAGGTTCAGAGCATTATGGATAAGGTAATAGAAAACCTTAACTCTATCGGAGTTAATTTAAGAGGATAATTTTAAGGGGCAGTTCGTTAATGAACTGCCCTGATTTATATTTACAAACATATTAAATTGTGGTAAAATCTCACTTAGAAAAGTTTTTTAAAAAAATTTCGGAAGATTTGAAACTTTTTTCCGGCTTTTTTACACTACATATATGAAAGATAAAATCCACCATAAAAAGGAGATTATCAAAATGAAACTTTTCAAGAGAACTTTAGGAATTATGTTATCGGCTGTTATGGTCGCAGGCACCGGAGCAGTTGCCGCAAGCGCAGCCGAAACGCCTGCCATATCGGTATCGGACAGCAGCACAATAAGCGAAAACGGAAAAAACGTATGGAGTCTTAACAGAACGACCGGTGAGTTTAAGCTTGATAAAATCGGCGATAAAAGCATTTTCTTCTATGACGAGGAAGACTACCCCGCAGGAGATTTGCTTCCGTGGAAAAAGTACGTTAAAGACATCAAGACAGTAACCGTAAGCGAAGACGTTACTTATATCGGCTTAGGCTGCTTTATTAATTGCGTAAACCTTACTGAGGTAAACCTGCCGGATAATCTTGAGTATATTTATGACTTCGCGTTTGAGAACTGCGAGAGCCTTAAGAATGTTACAATTCCCGAAACCGTAACGTACATCGGCGAAGGCGCTTTTTCCGGCTGTAAGTCGCTTGATAGTATTATTGTTCCCGAGAGTGTAAAGGAACTCGGTGTTTTTCCGTTCTACGGCTGCACAAACCTTAAAAGCGCAAAAATCCTCTGTAAAATCAAAGACCTCCCCTCTCAGTGCTTCGAGAAGTGCAAGAGCCTTACGGACGTTGAGCTTCCCGACAGTCTTGAGAGATTAAGCAGCGCCGGTCAGGGCGGCTCGGGAGCTTTTGCGTATTGCACAAGCCTCAAGAGCATAAAGCTTCCCGAAGGCATTAAAGCCCTCGGCCAGTCAACCTTTGAAGGCTGCACAGGCCTTGAGGATATCACAATCCCCGAAAGCGTTACCGACTACGGTTTATGGACCTTTTCTGGCTGCTCAAGCCTTAAGAGCATAAACATTCCCGACGGCGTAACCGAAATCGACACAGGCACATTTAAAGACTGCACAAGCTTAAGCGAGATCAAGCTCGGAAATAATATCACAAAAATCATCTCCAACGCCTTCGATAACACCGCTTTATACAACAACAAGGATAACTGGGAAAACGGAGTTCTCTATCTCGGCAATTATCTCTTAAAGGCAAATAACGACGTCCCCAAGAATTACGAGGTAAAGGACGGCACCGTATATATTATGGATTCCGCCTTTAAGAAAAACTCCTCGCTCGAGAGCGTTGTTATCCCCGGAAGCGTTAAGAAGATTGACGACAGCGCGTTTAAAAAGTGCAATAACCTCAGCAAGCTTACCCTTAAGGAAGGCGTTAAGACAATCTGCGTAGATTCCTTCAGCAAATGCGATAAGCTTACCGAAATCACCATCCCCGACAGCGTTACCAGAATTAAAATGTTCGCGTTCTACGGCTGCGAAAACGTTAGTAAGCTTACTCTCGGAAAAGGTCTTGTAAAGATAGGCGAAAGCACATTTGAAAACTGCAAAAAGCTTAAGAGCGTTACAATACCCGAGAATGTTGAGAGGATCGGAAAGGAGGCTTTCTACACAGGCGGCAAGAACTTTACCGTAAAGGGCTATAAGAACACAGCCGCCTACGAGTACGCTCAGGATGAGGGCTTGCGCTTTACCGACCTTGAAACAGGAAAAACCGTTGACTTCGTTAAGGATAACCCGATTAAGGTAGATACTTATTCTGTAAAATTCACAGCTAAGCCGCTTAAATCAAAGAAGCGCACACTGAATATGTTTTCCGTAAGAGGGTACTATTACTCCAAGACAAAGGTAAGCGTTGTAAAAAGCGGCACAAGCAAGGCGCTCAGAAATAAAATCGCTTCAATAAAAGTATCGAGCGGTCAGGTTACCTTAAAGAAAGGAACCTATAAAAAGGGCACATATAAGCTAAAACTCAAGTTCAAGGCCGAAGCTTCATTAAGCTATAAATCAGCCGTAATTACAAAAACCGTTAAGGTTAAAATAGTATAAACGTGAAGAGCCGCCGCATATGCGGCGGCTTTTGTTTTCACTAATTACTTTAATATAAAAGTTCTTGACTAAGTAAAAGTATTGTGTTAGAATAATTACGAATTAGAATTTTGAAACGGAGGTGTTTCCATGATTGATAAGACGATGGTTTTCTCGCTTGACGATAATAAGGATGACCAGATTAAGCTTACTCTCAATACAGTTTACAGAGCATTAGAGGAAAAGGGCTATAACCCCATTAACCAGTTAGTAGGTTACATTCTCTCCGAGGACCCGACTTATATCACAACCTATAACAACGCGAGAAATCTTATCAGCCGAATTGACAGAGACGACCTGTTGGAAGCACTGGTGAAATCTTACCTAAATTTAAAATAACGAAAGGTGTGATGCTTTGTGGCAGATAAAGCGCAGTTCCCTACCTATAAGGGAAAGCCGCTCGTTCGCTGCGGAGATGAACTATATTACGGCAATATGGATGACGAGTACGTTATCCACCTCGTAATAAAAAGCAAGCGCGAGGTCAACGGAATTGAAGTTGCCGATAAGGTAGCCGTTCAGCTTATGGCGACCGACCCCGGACTTTCCCCGAGACGCCAGCTCGTTAAATCGAGCGAAAAGCAGGGCTTGTTCGTAGCTATGGACGTCGGCGACGCGTGGCTCTCACGAGCTTTAGCTCATAAGATTTAATTCTTGAAAAGAATTATAGCCCGAACTGAAAAGGCGCGGTACTATAAGTACTGCGCCTTTAAAATTTTTGTGATAACTACTTCCTGCTTCCCGCTTCCTGCTTCCTGCTTAAACTCTTAAAATCCACCTGCGCTGAGATTACGGCAGCAAACACAAGCGCGCATCCGAATAATTCTTTTAAAGAAAGATTTTCACCGAGCAGCAGCCATCCCGCAAGCGCGGCAAATACAGATTCAAGGCTCATAATCAGGGTAGCGAGCGTCGGGGTGGTGTAGCGCTGACCGATAATCTGCAGAGTATAAGCAATTGCGCTCGACATAATTCCGGTGAATAGAATCGAGAGCCTCGCGTTGTAAACCCCCTCAATACTCGGTGTTTCAAAAACAAACATCGGAATAATCATCACCAGCCCTGCCGCCCAGAACTGCACGCACGCCATCAGAAGCGCGTCGGCGCCCTTAGAGAGGAAACGGTCGATAACCGTAATATGCAGAGCGAAGCACGCGGCGCACGCGAGCACAAAGCCGTCGCCCGCGGAGAGAGTGAAATCATCCTTTATACAGAGAAGATAAAAGCCCGCTATCGCAAGCAATACGCACAGCCAGATTTTCTTAGGCTGTTTAGTTCCGAGAATAAGCCCGATAATCGGTACGATAATAACGTAAAGCGCCGTGATAAAACCAGCCTTACCCGCGGTAGTCGAGACAATTCCGATTTGCTGAAGACTGCTTGCGACCGCAAGCACAATTCCGCATAAAGCTCCGCCGATTAAAGTCGTTTTTATATCAACCGGTTTGCTGTTTCCCGAGCGTTTTTCAAAAAGCTTAAAGCCCGCCGCAACGGGTATCAGCACAATCGCCGCCAGTATGGTACGGGTAGCGTTAAAGGTATAAGGTCCAACATAATTCATACCGTCGCTCTGAGCTACAAACGCCGTACCCCATATCAGGGCGGTTAAAAGCAGTATTAAATTACCCTTCATATTTTTTAGCATATCATTTCCTCATTTCACAACGAAATGATTTTAACATATTTTAAGTATAAAAATCAATATTAAAATAACCGCCTGACTTACGCCAGGCGGTTATTTCCTTTATAGAATTATTCAAATACGAATTTTCCGTCCTTAAAGTCACAGGTGACCTTTTTATCCTTGCTGACGGAGCCGTCGAGGATTCTCTCGGAAAGCTCATCCTCAATCTTGCTCGTGATAGCTCTTCTCAGCGGTCTTGCGCCGTAGTTCTCATCGTAACCGGCGTTCGCGATTTCAGCTACAGCCTCGTCGGTAAACTCAACCTCAATCTCGAGAGCCTTTAAGCGCTCTTTAAGGTTCTCAAGCATCTTAGCGGCAATTTCCTTAATCTCATCCTGAGTGAGCTTATTGAACACGATAATATCGTCGATACGGTTTAAGAACTCGGGGCGGAAGGTATTTTTCAGCTCGCCCATAACGATATCCTTGATGTTATCGTTTTCGGCTTCCTTATTCTCGGTAAAGCCGAGGCTTGCCTGCTTATCGGTGATAAGCCTTGCGCCGACGTTACTTGTCATTATGATAACCGTGTTCTTGAAATCTACCGTTCTGCCCTGAGAATCGGTAAGACGTCCGTCGTCGAGAATCTGGAGCAGGGCGTTGAATACGTCGGGGTGAGCCTTTTCAATCTCGTCAAAAAGGATTACCGAATAGGGCTTTCTTCTTACCTGCTCGGTGAAGTGGCTGCCCTCGTCAAAGCCTACATATCCGGGAGGCGAACCGATAAGCTTAGATACGGTATGCTTCTCCATAAACTCGGACATATCGAGCCTTATCATAGCATTTTCGTCACCGAACATCGCCTGAGCTAAAGCCTTGCACAGCTCGGTTTTACCTACGCCGGTAGGTCCTAAGAAGATGAACGAGCCTATCGGACGCTTCGGGTCCTTAAGTCCTACTCTGCCGCGGCGGATAGCTTTAGCTACTGCCTTAACTGCCTCGTCCTGACCGACAACTCTTGCGTGGAGCACATCCTCCATTTTGAGAAGTCTTTCGCTCTCTTCCTCGGTGAGCTGAACTACGGGAATTCCCGTCCACTGAGAAACAATCTCAGCGATATTCTCAGCACTTACCTCGCCTGTTGCTGAACTGCGGTTCTCCTGCCACTTCTGCTTTTCCCCGTCAAGCTTAGTCTGAATTTCCTTCTGCTCGTCGCGCAGCTTTGCGGCGCGCTCAAAATCCTGCTCGTTAACGGCGCTGGATTTCTCAGCCTCTAAATCGTTAACCTTCTGCTCAAGCTCCTTGATTGAATCCGGAGTTGTGAGGCTTTCGAGCCTTACTCTCGAGGCGCTCTCGTCGATAAGGTCAATCGCCTTATCGGGCAGGAAGCGGTCCGCGATATATCTTGAGGAAAGCTCAACCGCCGCCTTGATAGCCTCGTCGGAGATTTTAACCTTATGATGAGCCTCGTAGCGGTCGCGGAGACCCTTTAAAATCTGAATCGTTTCGTCCTCGCTCGGCTCGCCTACGTTAACGGGCTGGAAGCGTCTTTCGAGCGCGGCGTCCTTCTCAATATACTTTCTGTACTCGGAGATTGTTGTCGCGCCGATAACCTGAAAATCGCCTCTCGCGAGCGACGGCTTTAAGATATTTGCAGCGTCGGTACTGCCCTCGGCGGAGCCTGCGCCTACGATAGTATGGAGCTCGTCGATAAAAAGGATAACGTTCTTCGACTTCTTAACCTCGTCGATAGCTTCCTTTATACGCTCCTCAAAGTCGCCGCGGTACTTTGCGCCGGCAACCATACCGGTTAAATCGAGGCTTACTATTCTTTTATCGCGCAGTATCTCGGGCACCTTGCCCTCAACGATTTTAAGCGCCAAGCCCTCGGCAACGGCTGTTTTACCTACTCCGGGCTCACCGATTAATACAGGATTGTTCTTGGTACGGCGGGAAAGAATCTGAATAACTCTTTCTATCTCCTGCGTTCTTCCGATAACGGGGTCAATCTCGCCGTTTTTAGCCGCTGCGGTTAAGTCGCGGCCGAACTTATCGAGTCCCTTTGTTTCGGAATTTGAAGCCGGGGCGTTCTGTCCCTCGCCGCCGATATGGTCCTCGGCGGTATTCATAACCGTGTTGAGGTTTACGCCGAGCTCGTTTAAGTAGTTATAGGCGTAGCTGTCGGTTTCCTGCATAATGCTGAAAAGCAGGTGCTCGGTGCCGACGTACTTACTGTTGAGCTTTGAGGCTATAATAATAGCGTTCTGCATTACCCGCTTGCTCCTCGGGGTTAAGTCGTCCGGAGTAAGCTGAATCGGGTAAGAGATACCTGTTGTTTCTTTTATTCTTGATTCGAGCTGAGCGGCGTCGAGTCCCGCCTCAGCTAAGGTAGTAGCGGCAACGCCGCTGCCTTCCTTAATAAGACCGAGAAGGAGATGCTCGGTGCCGATATAGCTGTGTCCCATTTTTCCCGCTGATTCGATAGCGAGGTTTAAAGCCTTATTTGCTTTTTGGGTAAAGTTTCTGAATTCATACATAATAAATTCCTCCTTTTTTGAAGTGTCCACGTCAGACGTGTACGTTCCTATCGTAAATGTGATATCCCCCGTACGTTTAGTGTCCTGTGAAGTTTTGGATACTTGGGATACGTTCTGCTTTTTGTTTTCCTTCGTCAGACGCGGAAGTTCCTGTCGTAAATTAGTGGCTGGTGGCTGGTGGGTAGTTAGTGGTAAGTCATTCTGAGCGGTGCCGCAGAATCTCCTTCCTAAAAGTAGGAAGCAGGAAGCGGGAAGTTAGCGCGGCTGAATATAATACAACCGCTCCCGACAGCCAATAAGCTCCACTCAGTATGACAAGCGCTATAGCGCTTATCACTTTCAACGCAGCGCTTCATTCAATATCTCCGCCCTTAATATATCGCGGTCGCGCGGTGAAATCTGCTCGTTTTTATTAACCATCATAGTAGCCGGCTGAATATCCTCAATCAGCTTATCTACGGTTTCAAGCTCCACCCCGTCAATAACGCCGCTGTTAATTCCGAAGCGGACGTTCGAGAGAAGCTCAAGCGCTTCCTTACAGCTTATAAGCTTAGCGGTTCTTAGTATTCCGAGGCTTCGCCAGAGCTTATCCTGAGTATCGAGGCTCTCGCTCATACGCTTCTGAGCCTGAAGCTCCTGACTTACGAGCTGCTGCGCGATATTTTTAAGGTTCTCAACCGCCGCCTCCTCGGAGATACCGAGAGTAACCTGATTTGAAAGCTGATACATCGCGCCCTCGGGCTCTGTGCCCTCGCCGTAAGCTCCGCGGATTGTAAGCCCGAGCTTAGAGAGGTTTCCGGCAATACGGCTTATCGCCTTACTGCTCTTCAACGCCGGAAGATGAAGCATAACCGACGCTCTCATACCCGTGCCGAGGTTAGTCGGGCACTGAGTAAGATAACCGAGCTTTTCATCAAAGGCAAACTCGAGATTCTCGTCAAGCAGTGTATCGAGCTTATCGGCGGTATCATACGCCTCTTTAAGGTTGAAATCCTTCCTTAAAACCTGAAGGCGGATATGGTCCTCCTCGTTGAGCATAATGCTCATAGTCCTGTCCTTAGAGAGAATCAGCGCACGTCCTGCGGAATCGCTTATAAACTCCGGGCTCGCGAGGTGCTGCTCTACGAGCGAGATTCTCTGAGCCTCGGTTAAGTCCTTAACATAAAGAACATCAAGCTCCTTGCTGAGCGGTGAATTTGAATTTTTAACCGCGTCGATTATAATCTCGGCGACCTCGGTTTTTCCTGCTGTATTAAGTCTGCAGGGAAAAGGATATTTTTTTAAGTTTCTCGCGAGTCGGATTCTCGTCTGCATTACTACCTTACTCATTGTTGCTCTCCTTTTCCTTAATTTCGTCGCGAAGCATAGCGGCTTTCTCAAATTCCTGATTCTTAACGGCTTCGTCAAGCTCAGCCTTAAGCTTATCGAGCTCGCTTACTTCCTCTTTAACCTCTATTTCCTTATTTTCTTCAAGCCTTTTTTTCCTGAAGGCGGGGCTGTTTTTACCGCAGTGGGTTGTGTTTCCGTGAACACGGCGGATAGTCGGCAGGAGTCTGTCGGCAAATACCTCGTAGCAGTCGGCGCAGCCTACCATACCGGTAGAGGCGATATCGTTATACGAGGTGCCGCAGGTCTCACAGCGTGTTGCCTGAGTTCTTGCGGGGAGAGCGTTCTCAAAGAAGCTTCCGAAAAGTGAGTTAAAGCTGTCCGCAAAGCCGGAGCCGAAGCCCGAGAACGCGTTGCCGTAACCCATTTCCTTAGCACAGTCACTGCAGAGATGATATTCCTCAAACTCTCCGTTTATCACGCGCTTAACGTGAGTATTAGCTTCGTTCTTATTACATTTCTGACATTTCATAATATCAACTCCCAAACCTAATTTTAAATGTTAATTCTGAATTATGCTTAAAAGCATATTCTTAAAAAGTCTCGCTCTTAATATATCCTTAATATTCTGAGGGATTTCCTTAAACACCCTCTCGGAAAGCGCCGAAGCGAGAAGTCTCGCGGTCGGTAAATCTATTATTGACTGGCTGTACATATTTTTAATCATAATCTCGGCGGTTGCCTTATCGAGCGTATCGCCTATTGAATTAACTATATGCATAACAGCGGAACTTTTATCCATATTCACTCTCGTAATCCGGATATATCCTCCGCCTCCGCGGCGGCTTTCAACTATATAACCCTGCTCGGGCGTGAAGCGCGAGGTTATTACATAGTTTATCTGGCTCGGTACACAGCCTAAGTCGTTAGCGAGCTCGTTGCGCCTTATCTCGGCGTTACCGTTCTGTTCATCGAGCATAGCGAGAATATGCTGCGCTACTAAATCACTCATACGCATTTTTTAATCATCTCCTATCGGTAAGGAAATCCTTTTGTTTTTGACTTTCCTTGACCTTTGATGATTTGATTATAGAACGAAAGTCAGAGAAAGTCAAAGTCAGCAAAAGTCAAATTATTACGTTTTCATAGAGCTATTCTCCCTTATTCTCGCTTAATCTCATTTATTCTCACTAAATTAAATTTTTTGACTTTTTATCTTGACTTCTACATAATACAATGATATAATCAAATTAACATATGAACAGTTATTCATATGTTCAAGCATAAATTCAAAAGGAGCAATAAGCTATGACTGATAAAATACCCGAAGGGGAAATACTGTTTGAGCTCGCCGACTTATTTAAGGTTTTCGGCGATTCAACGAGACTGAGGATAATGTACACGCTGTTCGAGGATGAACATTCCGTCGGCGATATCGCGGAGACGCTTAATATGGAGCAGAGCACTATCTCCCACCAGCTACGGGTACTGCGCACCAACAAGCTCGTAAAAGTCCGCCGCGAGGGAAAACAGATTTACTACAGTCTTGACGACGACCACGTCAAGAAGATTATAGAAATGGGACTTGACCACGTTCTTGAATAATTGATAATTGAAAATTGAAAATGCAGATTGTCATCTTGAGCGGCTTGTTTGTCATTCTGAGCGGTGCCGCAGAATCTCCTTCCTAAAAGCAGGAAGTAGGGAGTGGGAAGCGGGAAGTATGTAGGTCGTGAAGTCAGCGCGGCCGAATTTAATACAACCGCTCCCGACAGCCAATAAGCTCCACTCAGGATGACAAACACCAACCACTAATCCGGAGGATATTATGAAATACAAACTGATTATGAACGGGCTCGACTGCGCGAACTGCGCGGCAAAAGTTGAAAAAGCGGTTACAGAAACCGAGGGCTTTGAGGAAGTAAGCCTCGTTTTTGCAACAAAATCGCTGTACTTCGACCATTGTGAGGATGATAAAATTCTTGAAAAGGTTCAGAAAATTACCGACAGCGTTGAGGACGGCGTTGAGGTCAGCTTTGATGAAAAGAACTCCTCCCCTACTCATCACCACCATCACGACGGGGAATCTCATTCTCACGAGCATAAGAAAAAAATAAAGATTGAAACAATATTATTATTCGCTGCAATTGCCGTAGCGGTTGCGGCGCTGATACTCGACATCTTTAAGATAAACGAAATCGCCGTGGCAATACTCGGCGCGGCGGCTATAGTTATGTCCGGTTATAAGGTATTTATCTCCGGAGTAAAGTCGGTTTTTAAGCTGCGTATTGACGAAACGACGCTTATGACGGTTGCGGTAATCGCGGCGTTCTGTCTCGGGCAATTCGTCGAGGGCGCGATGGTAACGATACTTTTCGGAATCGGAGAGCTGCTTGAGGATAAGGCGGTCGAAAGCTCGCGCAGGAGCATTGAAAAGCTTGCGAACATTCAGGCTGACGAAGCGGTAATTTATGAAAACAATACGGAAAAAACCGTTCCCGCCGGAGACGTGCAAATCGGCACGGAAATTATAATCAAGCCGTTTTCACGGGTTCCGCTCGACTGCGTTATAACCGAGGGGAAAAGCAACGTTGACACCTCTGCGATTACCGGCGAGAGTATACCGCTTTACGCGGAAGAAGGCGCCGCACTTTTAAGCGGTATGGTAAACGGCGAAAACCTCATTAAAGCTAAAACGACTAAGCTCTACACCGACAGTACCGCGAGCAGGATTATAAAGCTCGTCGAGGACGCCTCGGTCACTAAGAGTAAAAACGAAAAGCTTATTACGAAATTCGCTTCGGTATATACACCCGTAGTAATTTTCATCTCGCTCGCGATTGCGTTTATTCCGCCGATATTCGCCGGGAATTTGAGTGAATGGATTTACAGGGGGCTCGTGTGTCTTGTAGCCTCCTGCCCCTGCGCCATCGTTATTTCGATACCTCTCTCCTACTACTCGGGAATCGGCGCGGCGTCTAAGCTCGGGGTGCTCTTTAAGGGCGGAAAATACCTCGAGGCTCTCGCGAAAGCTGATACAATGGTATTCGATAAAACAGGAACGCTAACCGAGGGCGAGCTTACGATAGAGAAAATAATTCCTTTTAAGAATTATAGTGAAGTAGAATTACTCGCAATGGCGGCGAGCTTAGAGAAAAACTCCTCCCACCCTATTGCCCGGGCAATATCCTCGTCATACACGGGCGAGCTTCTTAAGATGGACAGCTTCGGCGAGAAATCAGGCGGCGGAGTAAACGCCGTATACAACGGAAAGCCGATAAGCTGCGTCGGAATCCGTGAGTTAAAGAACGCTCCCGAAGTTAAGGCTGACGCGTACCTCGTATATGACGGCGAAGTAATCGGCGCGTTCGTACTTAAAGACAAGGTAAGAGCCGAAGCAGGCGGCGTATTAAGCGACCTGAAATCACTCGGCTTCAAAAAGCTTATTATGCTCACGGGCGACAGCGAACGAAACGCCGAAAATTTAAGCAAAAACATAAAAGAGCTTACGTCCTATAAGGCACAGCTTAAACCCGAGGATAAGCTCAATACGGTTAACGAGCTTAAAAAGAGCAGCAAGAGCGTATGCTTTATAGGCGACGGAATAAACGACGCTCCCGTAATAACAGCGGCGGACTGCGGATTCGCGATGGGGCTCGGCAGCGAGGCGGCGATTGCCTCGGCTGACGCGGTGCTGACCTCGGGAAATCTTAAGGCGCTCCCCCGCGCGGTTAAGCTCGCCAAAAAAACCGTAAACACCGCAAAATCCAACATCATTTTTGCGCTGACTGTAAAGGCGCTCGTTATAATACTCGCGTTCTTCGGGTTAGCGGCAATCTGGATGAGTGTACTCGCCGACACGGGAGTATGTATGCTGTGCGTACTCTGGGCAACGAGGATATTGAAAGTTAAAAGTTAACAGAAAAAAGTTCGGGAAGGTAGGTTGATTTATTATCAGCGTTATCTTCCCTTTTTTAATCCCGAGCCCGCTCCAAGGGCGAAACGAGGCGACTATATTTTGGGCTTGTAGTCGAAGAATCTCCTTCTTAGTGACAGTGGCTAGTGGCTGGTGGCTAGTCTGTAGGTCGGGCAGACAGCGTGGCTAAATACAATACAACCGTTCCCGACCATATTAATACGCGCTTCACTCAGGATGACAATACTGTTCCGCTCCCGCGGAAGGGAACCTCGCCGATAAAGGTTACCTCGGCTCGGAACAGGGTGGTTCCTTAAGCAGGAACGGCAACCCTTTTGTCGCTTCGCGACATTTCCCCTAACAGGGGAATAACCTGTTCCCTACGGTGCAAAGGTTTACTTCCGCCGTTTATCAAGGCTTTCTATATATTAAACCTTTCCAAAGGCGGATTTTTCTCCGGGGGCTCCCCGGCGGCTCGCGGGTGGGACTCGTTCCCTACAATATTATAGTAACAATTGCTGAGAACTGAGAACCGAGAACTGCTTCGCAAAACGTATCCCAAGTATCCAAAACTTCACAGGGCACTAACGTTCGGGGGAAATGAATTTATGACAGGAACTTCCACGATAGACGAGGACAATAATATTTCACGATAGACGAAGAAAAATAAAAAACTTTACATTTTTAAGTAATTGTATTATAATGTAGTTTAATGTTGGATTAATATCCGAAAGTATGATTAAAGGGTGAAATATCTATGATAACCGGAGCAGATATAATGGTAAAATGCTTGCAGGCTGAGGGCGTAGATACTATCTTCGGCTATCCGGGCGCTACCATATGTCCGTTTTACGATTCCGTATATGATTCCGATATAAACAGCGTACTCGTCCGTCAGGAACAGAACGCCGCGCACGCTGCAAGCGGTTACGCGCGCGCTAAAATGAAGCCCGGCGTATGCGTCGCGACCTCGGGACCGGGAGCCACAAACCTTATTACGGGTATAGCTACGGCGTATATGGATTCGATTCCGATGATAGCGATTACCGGTCAGGTGCGTTTGGACTTACTCGGCAGCGACAGCTTCCAGGAAGCCGATATAACCGGAGCCTGCGAACCCTTTACCAAGCACGGCTATCTTGTTAAGAAAACCGCGGATTTACCGCGTATTTTTAAGGAAGCGTTTCATATCGCCTCCACCGGACGTCCGGGACCTGTGCTGATTGACGTTCCGATTGATATTCAGCTCAACTCAATCGAAAGCTTCGAGTATCCCGAAACGGTTGAAATAAAAAGCTATAAGCCAAACACAAAGGGTCATATCATTCAGGTTAAAAGAGCTATAGAGCTTATTAAAAAATCGAAACGCCCGATAATCGTATCAGGCGGCGGCGTACTTAGCTCGGGAGCTAAATTAAAATTACAGAAATTCGCCGAGATGACTCAGATTCCCGTGCTCTCAACTATGATGGGTATAGGCGTTATGCCGAGCGACCATCCGCTGTATCTCGGAATGCTCGGAACTCACGGCAGGCAGTGCGCCAATAAGGCTCTCCACACAACCGACCTCGCGATTGTATGCGGAGCAAGGCTCGGCGACCGCGCTATAGCGGCTCCCGACCAGATGAGCGAAAATACAACCAAGATTATTCATATCGACATCGACCCCGCCGAAATCGGCAAGAACGTAAAGGTTGATATCCCGATTGTCGGAGATATGAACCACGTTATGAAGAATCTTATCGAAAATATCGACGGCTACCATATCGACGACGAGTGGGACGCTCAGGTTAAGGACTTAAAGGCTCATTATCAGAGCAAAATCTCGACCTTCGACGGTTACGTTGAGCCGAGAACCTTAATCGGAAAATTAAGCTCTATGCTTAAAAGCAAGGCCATTCTCTGCGCCGATGTAGGCCAGAACCAGATATGGTGCGCAAACAACTTCCGTATCCGCGAGGGACGTTTCTTTACGACCGGCGGTATGGGAACTATGGGCTACTCTATACCCTGCGCAATAGGCGCTAAGCTCGGGCTTAAAAAGCGCGACGTCGTAGTAGTATGCGGCGACGGCAGCTTCCAGATGAGCTTAAACGAGCTTTCAACTATCGTTCAGAATAATCTCAACATAAAAATCATCGTTATGAGAAACTACCGCTTAGGTATGGTAAGAGAGCTTCAGGATAACCTTTACGAGGGCAGACATTCTATGACGGTTCTCAACGACTCCCCCGATATCGTAGCTCTCGCCAAGGCGTACGGAATCGACAGCGCCGAGGTAAGCTCGAACGAGGATGCCGAAAAATACATAGGAAAAATCGTCGAGAGCGAAAAGCCCTTCGTGCTCGTATGTCAGGTTCATCCCGACACTCCGTCGATACTGTGAGGTAAGCTATGAAATATACTTTATCCGTATTAGTAGAAAACCAGGCGGGCGTACTCTCTAAGGTTTCGGGGCTTTTCTCACGCAGAGGCTTCAACATCGACTCGCTCGCGGTAGGAGTTACCGCCGACCCGACGGTTTCAAGAATTACAATAGTCGCTGACGGCGACGAATATGTTGTTGAACAGCTTGAAAAACAGCTCAATAAGCTTATACCCGTTATCAAGGTAAAGAGGCTTATCGACGGCGAGTTTATAAGCCGTGAGCTGTGTCTTATAAAGGTTCACTGCGCGGCTGCTAAGCGCTTTGAGGTTATTAAAATAGCCGAGCTTATGAGCGCAAAGGTCGTAGACGTAGCAGTAAGCACGATTACTCTCGAATTCTGCGAAACAGTCGAGAAAATCTCAACGCTTATAGACCTTTTAAAACCGTATGGTATCCGTGAAATAGTAAGAACCGGCACTATCGCCATAGATAAGGGCAAGGGCTCGGTTTAAGCTTTCACGCTGCATATATAAGTTTATTATTTTAATTTATTTAAACCGCATTCGCGGCAAGGAGGAAATCAAAAATGTCAAACGCAAAAATTTTCTATCAGTCAGATTGTAATCTCTCGCTTTTAGACGGTAAGACAATCGCTATCGTAGGTTACGGCAGCCAGGGCCACGCTCACGCTCTTAACCTTAAGGAAAGCGGCGCTAACGTTATTATCGGTCTTTACGAGGGTTCAAAATCCTGGAAGAGAGCCGAGGAGCAGGGCTTTGAGGTTTACACAACAGCCGAGGCTGCTAAGAAGGCAGACATCATTATGATTCTTATCAACGATGAGAAGCAGGCTTCTATGTATAAGAACGACATCGCTCCCAACCTTGAGGCAGGCAATATGCTTATGTTCGCTCACGGCTTCAACATTCACTTCGGTCAGATCGTACCTCCCGCAGACGTTGACGTTACAATGATCGCGCCTAAGGCTCCCGGTCACACAGTACGCAGCGAGTATCAGGCAGGTAAGGGTACTCCCTGCTTAGTAGCAGTTTATCAGGACGCTACAGGCAAGGCTTTAGATATGGCTCTCGCATACGGCGCAGGTATCGGCGGCGCAAGAGCAGGTATCTTAGAGACTACCTTCCGTACAGAAACAGAGACTGACCTCTTCGGCGAGCAGGCTGTACTTTGCGGCGGCGTATGCGCATTAATGCAGGCAGGCTTTGAGACTCTTACTGAAGCTGGCTACGACCCGAGAAACGCTTACTTCGAGTGTATCCACGAGATGAAGTTAATCGTTGACCTTATTTATCAGTCAGGCTTCGCGGGAATGAGATATTCTATCTCCAACACCGCTGAGTACGGCGATTATGTAACAGGTCCGAAGATTATCACAGAAGATACCAAGAAGGCTATGAAGAAGATTCTTAAGGATATCCAGGACGGCTCCTTCGCTAAGGAATTCCTCCTTGATATGTCTGAGGCAGGCGGTCAGGCTCACTTCCGCGCTATGAGAAAGTTAGCGTCTGAGCACCCCTCCGAGGTTATCGGTAAGGAAATCAGAAAGCTCTACAGCTGGTCTGACGAGGATAAGCTCATCAACAACTAATTTAAGATAACAGTTAAGGCTGACTCAAATTGAGTCAGCCTTTCTTTTTCTTCTTTATCTTCACACCGTTAGGTCCTATGTATTTTGATTTACCGAAACCAAGTATCATTCCGAAAATCACAGGCAGGAAGAAATATCCCACCTTAAAGCCTGTTTTTTTACCGAACGAATTCCCGAGCTGATCGGCAACAAGTATTCCGTAAATAATACTTACGGCTAATATTGCTACATTAATAACAGTAGCAAAAATTCCGAGATTAATAAACACAAAAGCATTAAACGCGTCAATTGAATAATTAACGACAGATACCGCAACGGTAATCCAGAACCATACATCGGATAAATCAATCATTTTATATAAAACATAAATACGGTAATAAGGAATAAACGCCTTGCTGCTCTCTATCCCCGCTTTCTTAAACAGACCGAAATATAAGATAGAATAGAGTATATACGAAATAATATTAACAATAAGAACCCTTAAAAGGTAATACTGCGTAAAAGGAATACCGGAATACATAATATACACCTCGCAATTATTACAGCTTAATTATACAATACGAAAATATAAAAATCAATATAAGTGTGAAAAAAAATGTCATCCTGCAAGCGCAGGATGACAATTATAATTTTGCTTTATGATTTACTTAGTCGTTACAGTATAGCTCTTGCTCCAGTCGGAATAATAGTTAGTTGAGCTCACCTTTTTATAGGTTCTGATACGAACATAGTATTTTGTTCTTACCTTTAGCGAACGGATGCTCGCGGAGCCCTTTACATTACTGCTTATCGTACTCGACTTTGCGCCGCTGAAATTGCTCTTTGTACAATACTGAATCTGGTAACCTGTGGTCTGGGTTGTCTGAGTTAACCACTTAATCTCAAATTTAGCCTTTTTAGCGGTCAGCTTTAAAACCGTAGTACCCTTCGGGCTTATTTTAAAGTTAAGCGTCTTAGAGCCGCTGTAGTTGCCCTTGAACTTCACGGTAACGCTCGCCGTCCTCGGTGCAGGTTTTCGGTTTTGTGATTTCGGAGGTAACCGTCGCTTCAACCGTCGCGTCACCTTCGTCACATTCGTTACAGTAGATTTTAACGGAGGCTGTGCTTAAATCGTCGCTCCAGCTCCACTCGGTGTTTGAATGGTGGTCGATTCCGTAGAACGGTCTGCCCAGCGTATCTTTAGCATAGGCTTTCAGGTTGGAAGCGCTGTGCTTTCCGTAGAATACAACGTCGGGAGAATTATTAACCGCGTACTGACCGATTGTCTCGATATCGTCGGAGCTGCAGATTATTTTTTCAAGCGCGGTACAGTCGCTGAACGCTGCGGTACCGATACTCTTTACGGAATCGGGGATTGTAACCTCGGTGAGGTTCGTACAGTTGTAAAACGCGCGTTCTTCGATTGAAGTAACCGTATCGGGGATATTAATTGAGGTTATACCCGTACAGCCCTCGAATAAATAGTCCGGAATCTTAGAAAAACCGCTCGCGAAGTTTATTGTGCTGAGATTCGAGCAGCCGTTGAACGGACCGCGGAAAGTCATCCATGTTCCGGAATTTGAGTAACATTTAGTTAATGAAGCCGGAAGCGTAATCTCCGTAAGCGAGGTACAGTTATAAAACGAAGCTCTCGCTAAATCATCGAGCTTTGAGGACAGGGTCACGTTTTCAAGATTTGTACAATTCGAAAACGCAAAGTCCGCGATAAAGGTAACCGTGTCGGGGATTACAACCGAGGTCAGAAAGTCTTTGCTTCTGAACGCTTCTCTGCGGATTGCGTTCACACTGTAACCGTCGATTGCGCCCGGAATACTAAGTGCGCTTTGAGCTCCCGAATAGGCGGTAATCTCAGCGACAGTCGCTTCACCTTTCTCAACAAGAACGTACGAGTAATCGCCGCTCTCTAAAATTTCTTCCGCATTGGCTGTAAGCGGTATGATAGTAAAAAGACTTACCGTCATAAGCACAGCCAGTAAAACGGAAACGCATTTTTTAAGCATTAGCTTAACCCTCCTTTGTTTTAGCAGATAAATAACAAAACCCGGGCTGTCAAACAGACAGCCCAGAAGCTTTGGATTTTTAAAAATCAACTAAAATCACTTTATTATTTGCCAATTGTTATCTTAACAACTATTGTTGCGGATTTACCTGCTGTGGTTTTACTGCCGGCGTCGGTAAGCTTAAGCTTCAGGGTGTAGGTTTTACCCTTTTTAAGTCCCTTGGGTACGGTGAGCTTCGACTATTTGCTAACGCAAATTTGCCTGTCGGCAACCGCTCAAGATGACAAAAGGGCAACCGCGGCATTAGCCTCCACCGTTCTGCCTGCCCGACCGAAACTGAGAACCGAGAACTGAGAACTGTGAACTGAGAACTGTAAACTGTGAAATTAACTAATTTTCACCCTCATTTTATATATGAAATGCACATTGTTTTAAGGGGCATATGTATGGTATAATAAGATGATTAATGTTAAATCATCACATCAAACCGGAAAGGGTGTTATTAAATGGTAGTAAAGGATATTATAGACATACTCGAAGGCGACGTAATCTGCGAGGGCGATTTAAACAAGGAAATTAAAACCGCCTGCGGCTCCGATATGATGAGCGACGTGCTCGCGTTCGTTAAGGATCAGAGCGTGCTCTTAACGGGGCTCGTTAATCCTCAGGTTGTAAGAACCGCGGAGATGATGGATATGGCGTGTATCGTATTCGTGCGCGGCAAGGACCCCGACCAGAGCATTATAAACCTCGCTGAGCAGAGGGATATTACTCTGCTTAAAACCAAGTACAGAATGTTTACCGCCTGCGGACTTCTCTATTCAAACGGACTTTCCGGAGGTACTAAGGTATGAGCAGCGCTATTCATCTTCACTATGAGGTTTCGGGTGAAGATTTCACCCGCGCGGGTGAAGCGAGCGGCTCGGTAAAAAAGAGACTTAAGTCGCTCGGATATAACCCCGACGCAATCAGGCGCGTCGCGATAGCTATGTATGAGGCTGAAATAAATATGGTAATCCACGCCGAGGGCGGTTTTTGCGACGTTGATATTTATCCCGATAAGGTTGAAATACTTTTAGCCGATAAGGGTCCCGGAATCCCCGACGTAGAAAAGGCTATGCAGGAGGGCTATTCAACCGCGCCCGATAACGTAAGGTCGTTAGGCTTCGGCGCGGGAATGGGACTTCCGAATATTAAAAAATATTCCGACGAAATGCGGATTGAAACTACAATCGGCGTCGGAACTAATCTTTATCTGACTATATATGTACATGAGGAATAAATGATAGTGATAAGTGGTAAGTGATAAGTGGTAAGAACTTGTCATCCTGAGGCGCGATTATTGGCTGTCGGGACTCCCCCGCTAACCACTAGCCACTAATCACTACACAAAGGAGTAATTATGAATACATATTTTCACTCCGTTGAGCTGGAAGTGGATAAGTGCTGCGGCTGCACAAACTGCCTTAAAAGGTGCCCCACGGAGGCTATAAGAATAAGAGACGGCAAGGCTCATATTCTCTCCGAAAGGTGCATCGACTGCGGCGAGTGCATACGCGTATGTCCGCATCACGCTAAAAAAGCTCACAGCTCAGAGTTGGAAGATATCAATAAATTTAAATACAAGGTAGCTGTCCCGGCTCCCTCGCTTTACGGTCAGTTCAACAACCTCGACAACGTAAACATCGTGCTGACCGGACTTAAGGCGCTCGGCTTCGACTATATTTTTGAGGTATCGAGAGCCGCGGAGCTTGTTTCGGAGGCTACAAGACAGTTAATAAAGGAAAATAAGGTCAATAAACCGATAATAAGCTCGGCGTGTCCGGCTATAGTCAGGCTTATAAAAATCCGTTTTCCCGAGCTTTGCAACAACGTTATTCCGCTTATGGCGCCGATTGAGGTTGCCGCGAGAATGGCGCGCAAAAAGGCGGTTAAGAGAACCGGGCTTAAGCCCGAGGATATCGGGGTATTCTTTATAACTCCCTGCCCGGCTAAGGTTACGGAAATTCATACGCCGAACTGCGTAGAAAAATCCGCCTGTGACGGCGCTATCGGTATCTCGAGGATTTATCCGGAGCTGACTAAGGCTATGGATCATCTTAAGGACGTTGAAAGTCTCGGACGCTCGGGCTTAATCGGAATCGGCTGGGCTACCTCCGGCGGAGAGAGCGCCGGTATGCTCGGCGAAAAATACCTCGCCGCGGACGGTATAGAGAACGCAATCCGTATTCTTGAGGAGCTTGAGGACGAGCATATCAGGGACGTTGATTTCGTAGAGCTTAACGCCTGCTCGGGCGGCTGCGTAGGCGGCGTATTAACCGTTGAAAATCCCTACGTCGCTCAGGCGCGTATTCAGAAGCTCAGGAAATACCTCCCCGTTACGCTCAACCACCTTGAGGACGGCGACCTGGAAAAAATGCTCTGGGAAGAGGAGCTTAAATTTGACGCGGATATTTTCAGGCTGAGTGACGACATCTTCAAGGCTATGGAGATGATGGATAGAATGGAGAATATCTGCAAGGGGCTCCCGGGGCTCGACTGCGGCTCCTGCGGCTCGCCTACCTGCCGCGCTATGGCGGAGGATATCGTTAAGGGCGAGGCTAAGGAAACCGACTGTATTCACAAGCTCAAGGAGCAGATTCACCGCGTTTACGACCAGCTTAAGGATACGATTTAAGAGTGATAAGCGCTTGTCATCTTGAGCGAAGCGGAACGCAGTGGAGCGCAGTCGAAGGATCCCCCTTTTTTAGCAGGAAGCAGGAAGAAGGAAGTAGGAAGTCTGTAGGTCGTGAAGTCAGCGCGGCTGAATCCAATACAACCGCTCCCGACCGTATTAATATTGCGGTTCACTATCAAAATTTACCTTAACACTGTAGGGAACGGGTTATTCCCCTGTTAGGGGAAATGTCGCGAAGCGACAAAAGGGTTGCCGTTCCTGCTTAAGGAACCACCCCGTTCCGAGCCGAGGTATCAAATATAGCCGAGCTTTCCTTCCGCGGGAGCGGAAAAGCACAGGTAAATGTTTCATTATGGTAACCGCCTTTTGTTTTGCTTTCGCGAAAGAAAAGAACGCTGATAAAGGTTTCCTACAGTAAACCTCAGCACCAAGAAAGCGTGCGCACCTAAGCGCGGAGCTTTCGTATATCCATCCGGTCCGCGTCAAAATAAAGTCGTCTCTCTCGTCCTAAGAACGGACTCGCGATACTCCTTATTTTGGCGTTTCGTATATCCATCGCTCGTGCGCACGCAGGGCGCAACTGAGCGGGAAATATAAAATGTTTTTTTACTTTATAAGGAACGCAGTTTCTTATAAAGTAAGAAAGCGTGCGCACCTAAGCGCGGAGCTTTCGTATATCCATCGCTCGTGCGCACGCAGGGCGCAGCTGAGCGGGAAATATAAAATGTTTTTTACTTATAAGGAACGCAGTTTCTTATAAAGTAAAAAAGAGGAAAAATTATGAACGTAAAAAACCTTATTGAAAAATTAAATCTTAAAATACTAGTTGAGGATGATTTAGACCGCGAGGTAAAAGACTGCTATATCGGCGACCTTTTAAGCTGGGTTATGGGACGCGCTCCCGAGGACAGCGCGTGGCTTACCGTTATGGGCAATATCAACTCAATCGCCGTGGCAACTCTCGCGGATGTAAGCTGTATAATCCTCGTTGAAAACGCCGCGCTCGATGATGACGCTAAGGCTAAGGCGGAAATGCACGGGGTTAATATCCTGCTTTCCGAGGAAAACAGCTACTCGCTCGCGGTTAAAATCAGCGGTTTAATCTGATGAAATACTATTACGATTTGCATATTCACTCGTGCCTGTCGCCCTGCGGCGATATGGATATGACTCCGAATAATATCGTTAATATGGCTAAGCTCTCAGGACTCGACGTAATCGCGCTCACCGACCATAACTCCTCCTTAAACTGCAAGGCGGCTATTGAGGTCGGAAAGGAAATCGGGCTGACGGTTATTCCGGGGATGGAGCTTACGACGAGCGAGGATATCCACGCGGTATGTCTTTTCCCTACTCTTGAAAAGGCAATAAGCTTCGGCGAGTATGTGCGCGATAACCGTATTAAAATAAAAAACCGCCCCGAAATTTACGGACGTCAGGTTATTATGAACAGCTCGGATGAGGAAATCGGCGAGGTCGAGGAGCTGCTTTTGCCTGCAAGCAATATCAGCATTATGAGCGCGTTTGATAAGGTTCGTCAGTTCGGCGGAATCTGTTACCCGGCTCATATCGACCGCGACAGCCTCTCGATACTTTCGGTGCTCGGCGAAATCGACGAAAGCTGCGGCTTTACCGCCGCCGAGCTTGCGGATAAAAGCAAGGAGAGCGAGCTTAAAAAGCTGCACCCTATCCTTAATGATTTAAAGATTATAACGAGCTCCGACGCTCACTACCTCGAGAATATGAGAGAAGCGGAAAACTATTTGGAGCTTGAAGAACTAAGCGCTCAGAGCGTGATTGACTACCTTTATGACAATTGAAAATTGATAATGGAAAATTGATAATTACGGTCGGGAAGACAGCGCGGATCAATTGAAAATTGAAAATTGATAATGGAAAATTGATAATTACGGTCGGGAAGACAGCGCGGTGTAGGAAAATACCGCGGTGCCCGACCGTATTTTATACATCAAGCCGGTTTCTCGACCGACAACTGAGAACCGAGAACTGAGAACTAAAAAAGAATTGTAAACTTTCTAAAAATCTATATATAATATTAATTCTTTTTTTACTTTTAA
>CAJOFK010000006.1 GCA_905234015.1 uncultured Ruminococcus sp. | reverse complement strand
GCCGAGGACGGCAACTACTGCAAGCATATGGCGGCTGTACTGTATGAGTATGAGGAGAAGCAAAGCAGGACACCTGAAACACAAACCGCCAAAAATAATAAAAGCATTTCTGAAATCGTCGCGTCAACCGATGAAGCATATGTGCGTGAGTTTTTGACAGATGTTCTTACAGATAACGATTTGTTGCTGCAGCGTTTTTTACTGAGAGAACCGGAAAGCGAGAGTCGGTCTTTATCCGAGTACGAAAAGCTGGTAGACAGCATCATTGCCGATCACGAGGATTATGACGGCTATGTTGATTACTATGCGGCGCAAGACCTTACGGACGATCTTCTGGAGTTCAGCGCTGATATCAGAACCATGATCGAGCGTGGCGAATACTTGGACGCTTTTGAACTTTCCTATTACATCTGTGAACAGATCGACGGGGCTGATATCGACGATGACGGCGGTATCTCTATGCTGTTTGAGAAGATGACCGACTTCTGGTACGAGATAGCAGACCGTATCACTCCCGAGGATAAAGACAAACTGTTTGAGAGCGCAGTCACCTATTTTGATGCCGATCTGAATTACCTTAATGAATATATCGAATCGTTCATCTATACAGCGTTCAGAGAGCCGCGTTTTATCCCCAAAATCTTCGATTGGCTCGATAACAAGATACGAAACACCAATAAAGATACATACGCTTTTTCGATCGTCGCCCTAAGAAAACTTGACTTGATGAATGATCTCGGCACACGATTCGACCGCATAGAAAAGGTATGCAAAGATTATTGGGACGATAATCATGTTCGTCAGTGGCTTGCCGAGCAATATGAGAAAAAGTCAGAATACCAAAAAGCGATAGCGATATACGAAGAAAGCTTATCGCTTGACACAAAGTATCCGGGATTGATCTGTCAATATCACGAAAAGCTGATGCGGCTGTATCAGAAGATCGGCAATCACCAAAAGTATATGGAATACCTTTGGATGATGGTGACCAAGGATAGGGAATCGGCTTTATACAAGGAACTGAAATCACAGTATATGGCTGATGAATGGTTGACTGAAAGAGAAAAGATTTTTCCGCACTACGCCTCTTCAGGACAAGCAAATCTGTTCCGTGAAGAAAAGCTGTATGACAGATTGTGGAACGTCATCAAGAATCAGCACATCGACATCATTATGGGCTATGAGGATGTACTGCTCCCTAAGTATACGGAAGAAGCGTTGAATGCTTATGCCGCACAGCTCAATCGTATGGCGACCGTAGCAAGCGGCAGAAAAGAATATCAGTATTGGGTACGCGTCCTGCGACATATGAAAAAGATCAAAGGCGGTAAAGAATTGGTTGATCAAATCGTCTCCGATTGGAGGGCGAGATACAAGAATCGCCGCGCCATGATGGATGAACTGAAAAATCTATAGAAAGAATCAGCTGTTGATAATAAAAATCCTTTTTTTACATATTTCGGTAAGATTCACCACTGTTCAACGTCATGTGGCACGTACGACAAGCAGAAATCATCAGAAATAATCAGACAAACTATGACCACATAGAGAAAGTTACATATACCTATGGTCTGGCAGTATAAAGCAATGAAAACAATATAGATAACCTCCGCTTGGATTCTTAGTCCAAACGGAGGCATTTTTTATAAATCATTACTTGCTCAACACGTCGCATGATATTGCAAAACACAAAAGTATCAAACCGATTCTTTCTTATCTGTTGACTCTTCATCTGATGATGAAGCTATCGCACGCCGTTTTTCTTCAAAGCATAATTCGATTCTGAATTCTATCAGATACAAACAGAACAAAGTAATTTTGAACGCTTTTCGGATATCTGAGTTTTTCTTCACATAACTCTTTCCGTGAATGACTTCGTTTCTGATATTGTAGCCCAAGGAAGAATAGAGGCAAAAATAAATCATGAAAAAGTCCGCAGCGAGTTGAAATGACTTTGTACTCTTATAAATCATTGTGATGATATCAACCAATATTGTAGTCGGTTCTTTCAGCTGATTATAGCGCTCTAAATCTAAACATATCGGTGCAATACCGATAAACTCACCATAGTAGCGGATTTTGTTTTCTATAACAGGGAACAACTGCGTTAAGTGTGCCAGTTTCGGTGAAGAGCTATATTTGATCAATTCGTATTCCGGATTCTGTTCTACTACCCGCTGATATAGCTCTTCTTCAACATTGACTAATGCCATATACAGATCGGTTCTCCTAACAATATTTTCATATAAGCCAAGCATAAACTTTTCGGGCTCAAGATTATTCAAAAACTTGTGGGCGTTTGACGCAGCTAAATGCTTCAAGTAATCTTTCATGTAAAGGTCTATCTCATGACGACCTGTATCAAGATTCAGCGTATGATAAGAAGGGAAATCTTCGCTGACCATAATCTTCGTTACCAAAAGACTAAGAACATTTTTTGATATATATATCATAGTGTCGATCAATGCATCTTCTCTTAGAATCATACAGCTTAACGCCAAGCCATAAGGTGTCTTAATCAGCGATTCATTATACCCATCAATATCTGTGCCTTTTATATCAAAACTTTGTCCAATGGTTGACATAGTCTGCACATAACCGGCGTAATATTCTTCTTTCCACAGATATCGTATTCTGACGATTTCCTTAGAGACCTCATCCGGTTGGACGTGGCATTTCTGTCTGATTTGAATCAAGTATAATAAGTATTTCAAGAAAAGGTTCGGCAAGGAGTTCGAACCACGCTGAAGAACTTCGTCGAATTTATCTGAGATAATATTGAAGATCTGATCATCCGATTCCGAGATAATGATACTGTCCTCCACAGCAGATAAAAAGTCATATTCAGTAGCAATATTGACTATATTCGCTTTTTTCTGATCAATTATACCGCTGATCCTTTTCCTTAGACCGTTATCCCGGAATGGGCAGCGGCTATGGATCAATAACAGTATGTCATCATCTTTGATTGTTTTAATCGCCGAATGATAGAGTTTATAAACCTGTCCCTCTATCTGAATCCTTTTATCATTGAAAAAGGATATCAAGTACTCAAAGCTTGATACAAAATAATGATTGCTGTCAAAAGAATCTCCCGTCCAGTAATCAGAGAGTAGCTGAGCGTGCTTTAAAATAGTAATTGAGGACGGCACTGTGTTATACAAAGCGTATTCAACAGACTCGATAATAAAAGCTGCATCTTCATCATGTAAATCATATTTCATGATGTCGAGGGCTGATAATGTCCATGCTGAAAAATCAGGGATTGTACGTCCGTCTTTGTAGCCAATCACAGGGGATAGCTTACCATGTGAATACTCTGTTTGGATCATTTCATGCAAATATTTTTCTTCCCATGTGGAACACTTGGCTCCGTCTATACTTCTGAAGTTGAAGCAGTCAGCACATACGATTGACGACCTGTGTTCGTCAAGGAAACTTTTACAGGGAACAAACACTTCATTAATGTTATTCTGAAACACATCTTTTTCTGAATCAGTAATGTATCCTATTTGATCCAAGCCCGAAATGATGGTATCCGCATTTGTGCTGAACAGATCCATGCTAAACAGTTTATATAGGTTATTATACTGGAATATATCAGAATACCAAAGCAGCTCTCCGTGAGTAGTGTCGTTGTAAATCTTTGCTGTATAAACAAGAAGAGCGAGCGTTTTGAAAAAAGCGTCTTGCAATGCAATCTCAGAATAATCGATCTTTCCTAAGTAAAATAGCGATATTTCATTAAGAGTTTTCAGCCACAACTTACTGATTGGCAATTCCTTTTCAAGAGATCGATTGATCCTAAGAATGGAATCAAATGCATCGCTGATATCGACATAGCATTTCTTGAAATCATCGAGAGAATTGACTTCGTAATTGATATCGAAGTTTTCTTCCAGATAATTGATATACCACTCCCAATCCTGAGAATTCTTTAGTAGATTCTCAATATACTTTTCACGGATGTTTCTTTCAATCTGATTATTCACAACAACACCTCATATTTGATTTCTGACTGTATTATACCATAGATTGCTCTACTTGTATATATAGTAAAACTATTGGTCTAACCGTATAATAGAGGTCGAATAATTAATTAATCCAATCACAACGCGAAGGTAACCATTTTAGTTTATGCACCAGACCAATTCTCCTAAAGCCTTACCGTTCCAAAAGCGGCTTAAAACCTAGCTTTTCAAGCTCTGAATACACTTTTTATCTGCTTTATTGAGCCAAAATCCAAAAAGGTAGTGGAAAATTTCCCTACCTTTCCATAAAAACGCGATACGACTGAAATATGAACGTTTTAGAGCTATTCTATGCTACAGTTTAACCTGTATTTTGTTCCTTCCCAATAATACGCACTTTAGTTATAGGTGAAATCTCCAATAATACGCAGTTTATTCTTTTGAAAATCCTATATAATACGCATTTAAAACTAATACGCATTTAAAACTTGAGTTATAAGTCATTATTCTTTTGATATGGTTACTAAAACATTTTATGCAAGTAAATAATTGTTTCTAAATCATTTCTATGGCGTTTGAATTAAGAAAGAACAAATATTCTGTTAATCGAAACACATAATTCTTAAGCATCAAAAAAAGCTCCAGCGCTGCAGTTAAAACACAAACTGCAGCGCTGATTTATTGTATGAAATACTCTCAAATAGTTTTAGTTAACGGCTATTGTTATTCATTACAGAAATAATATCAATAGGTTCTTTTTCTGATAGATCAAGCCTATATGATAATGAACTAACATCATCTGGAATAGTCAAGAATGGGTTAAGGCAATCTGTATGAAATACAGAGATTTCTTTGACAGATAATAAAATGCTTTCGGCCTCACTGGATGATAATCGTTTTCTTTCTTTTTCAAGATTTATAGCAAAATTGAAATTATTGCAATATTCTGGAGCCATTAAAAGTTCTTGCATTAATTGATTAGTTGAAATCCCTGCATTATTTTTCTCTAATAACACTACAATGAGATAATTGTTATCACTATTAAATATCTGAGAATGTTTCACCTCAACTATTTTGTCATCAGAAACTGAACTTTTTACTTCAAGATTGCAATCACTTAACACAAAGTCATATTTTCCTTTGCTTCCTGTTTTGTGCCATTCACTAGAAACATCTATCCCTGTTTGCTTGTATATAAACTTTATAACCGCTAATTCACCAAAGAGACCTATAAGGTTTTTGTATGCTTGTTCAGTCGGAACTTGAAAAATATTAATGAGGGAGTAAAAAAACTTAACATACTCTTTGGAATCCATATAAATCGCGTGAGCTGAACAAAGATTGATAAATGATTCTAAATCAACTTCATTGTAATAGCCATCTGTAGGAATAAAGTCTAAAACATTGTATTTTCCACTTTTGAACTGTTGATCTTCAGCAAAAGCATGAATATCTACATTGGTGTTTAAATGCAAGTATTCTGTGCTTATGCTTTGAGACGATTCACAATCTAAATTACTGACAACATATAAAAGATGTTTGTTAGAAATAAAGAAACCGGCTTTATCTGTAAGTTTGTTTGCAAGATAAAGCAGCCCATCTTCTGGCGTTGTCGCAATAGCCTCTTTAATAGATTGAACCATGTTTATTACCCCTTTACAAAATACACCTTTTCTTTTGGAAGATAAATCGCAAACATATATTGTGCTTTTTCGGGCATTTCTTGTTTTCCTTTTGTATATCCAGGAGAAATGTAATGAATTTGGATATTAATCTTATTTTTATCTACAATTACGCTACTATCTCCCTCGTATGTGATCTTGTCGTCTTCAAGTGAATCAGCACCTTGAAGTAACGCTTTGATCCTATAGGAATCTGGATACATACTACGATATCTTCTCTTAGAAGCATCATTATCGTTATGCTTCCACATTAGAATAACAGGAAGATTATCTTGTCCAAGCAGATCTAGTAAAGCTTTCTTTTGAAAAGGTTCTAAATCAAAAACAGATTGAACCAATTCGATCAATTGTTTAAGTTGATTTACAGTAAATGTAGTAAACTGAGCCGTTTCTTGTCCGATTCGGCTTCCTGCTGTTGTTTCTTCCCAACTACACTCTGAAATCATTTTGTCAATAATTGCGTTATTAGTTGATATCAGTGATTGATCTTCAATCAGATAGCGTTGCTTAATCCAGCGATTCTTAAATGAAACCTTTTTATAAGATACTCTCGTTTTGTTTGTCGGGTTCTGCTTAGTTTTATCTGATTGAATAAGTATATCGTCAATACCTAATGTGCCAGTTTCAATTTCAGCAAACTGATCCCACAAGTCGTCTTCGATTTCTGCTAAAGTCGTGAACTCTTGTGCTATATCGGGTGTGGTGAAGATTTTACAGAGGTGAATGTATTTTTTACGGTATCCAAACCATCTTGCTCTCTGTAAGTTGGTATCCATATTTCCTCCACCTGATGCCCAACGAGTGAAGTATGTTGTTATCAGATTCTTAAATGTGAGTCCGCGCTGTAAAAGGTCGCCTCCTATATAAATCTTGTGCCATTTGAGATTCTCATTTCCTTGTGTAGTCTTACCGATACCATTTTTCAGAATTACCTTGACCTTTTTTATTACAGTACGGATTTCATTTTCCAGGTCAGCAAAGGAAAGTTCTTCTTTAATACAGTCATCAAAATAGTCATCATAACATTGTTTGAATTCCTTCATGTAAGATTTGATATCATCGTTATCATCATACTCAAAAGAATCTCTGATGGTTTTGATGTAACTTTCAACCGAAGAATATATGATACTATGTTGTGTAACCTCTCTTATTGAATGTATTATCATATCACTAAACTTATCTTTAGAAGAAGAACCTAACTTTCGTTTTGCTGCACTTGCAACAATAAAATAGCGGATCGCCTCCCAAAGGGAATCCGGCATCGTGCCACTAACTATATCTTCATGATCTTCATCTGAAACAAACTGAATGATATTATTTTCAACTATGTGATACTCTTCAGCACCTTGATAGCCCATTCCTGGCTGTATTAGCCTGATTGCATCCGGTCTTAATGCACTCCATTCATCTAAAAAAATATTAGCTTGTGGTGTTGCAGTTACTGATAAATACATGGGATCAGATAACTGCTTCTTCATAGTTTGAATCTGCTTGTATGTTGACGAAGAATCCTTGATTTTGTTTTTCGCGTTGTTTAGACTAGCTTGATCACCTTCGTCATCAATTATAAATGCCTTGAACATGGATTTTTCTAAACGTTTAAATAAACTGTTTATTTTTTTCATTGCGGCGGGTCGCTTCATAGAAACAAAAATGACTGGTTTATTATTATCAAGAAGATCCGTCATGATTTCATCATCAATACTAAGAATCTGCGTGCTATCATCTGTAGTAAAAATTGCTGGTGCATCTCCATCATAGGTGATCTCACCCGACGCATCGAAAGTATCAATAAATCTGTCTGTTGTTTGTTTCAGTAAACTCGAGTCATAACCTCCATAAATCACTAATACGTTATACCCATTATCAAAAGCTAGCGCAGTAAGCAATTCTAAATTGGAGGTCTTACCAGACTGAACTTTTCCGACAAGGAGGATATTATTACTGACTTTTGGATTTTTTAACTGATTCTGAATCTGTTTATAGCTTTCAACTATATTGCTGACTATATTGTTAGCCCCAACTTCGCCATACGCTTCAATATGCTTTCCATGAACAAGACTAAAATATCTTCCGAAAACTACATCTACAAAGTTTGAATTCTCCGAATTGTATGAATACTTTTCCATGCTTAATCTCCCAAAACTTTTGATAGATATTCATTCATTTTATGGCGGATTGTGCTTGCTCGAATATATCCTTCTTTGTCTGAAGTGAGTTTTGCCTGTTCTTCAGCTACCACAAAAGAAATCACAAATTTCTCTAAAACGACTTTAAAGTCTTCATTATTAGAATACGGTTTAAAAAACGGGTGATTAATATTGATAGTTATAAACACCTTTTTCCCATCTTCGCTTTCCTCTTTGTTGATCCAATACGTCTTATTACCAATTGACCATGCAACAACAAACTCTTTGGTTATTACTTCATTTATCTGAATGGAGTATTTGCGTTTGTTTCCTACAGATACTTCTTCCTTATTGTTTGTAGCATTTAGGTATTCTTCGTACGCCTTTTCTGCATCATTATCATTAGTGGTATCCAAAGATTCGTTTGTTGCTGTATTTGAATCCACTGAAACAGAATTACAATCAGAAAGCGAATCTGTAAAGCCTTGAACTTTATCATGAATCTTTTGAGAAACTTCTTCGGAAAACTCTTCTTCTTTGGCCCTTTCCTTATTGGTCATTCTGGCTATGTTAATGTACTCCTGAATGTGTTCTTTAAGAGTCTCAACAAAGGCGTCTTCTAATCCGTCATCCCAAACAAAACCATCTTTTGCCTGATTAACCGGGAAATCCTCAAGGTCAAATTCACCAAATAGTTTATGTGCAATTGTGCTTTGTGCCTGTTGGAAGATTCTAAACGGCTTGTAGTTCTGATCCTCTCCGCCAATAACAACTCTCCCTCTTCTGAAAAGCGCAAAACCAGCTCTGCCAAAACCACCGTTAGCAAGTATGCCTACAAAGCCGTGAACACTATGTGATAGATTATTATGAGTAAAAGTGAAATCAATGTTTTTTCTCCAAGTAGTATCCCGAAACTCCAGACACTTATATTCATCAAAATGGAGCAGTACATCATTAAACCAAATATTCACCTTTCCGGAATTAAGGTCTCTACGGTACATACTTTCCAGCAACTGAATTATTTTTCCTTTTGTACGAGCAGCATCAATTCTCTTGGTGATATTATTAATGGTTATGGTTGTTCCATGCTCTTCGGGGCTACAATCAACAGAGATAATATCAATGCAATTCAAATTTTTATCACGGAGTTCTTGAATATTTATCTCTGTATAATAGTTATTAGTTGATCCAAACTGAGTGCTTTCAACCGACCAAGAATTACCAAACCAAGAAGCAGCCGTTTTTAGTCCCATGCCAAACTCGTTTCGTCCGTCTTTGGTTTCAGGCGGGGAATCCACTTTAACTGCTCTTGAAAAATCATCAATCTCCATGCCAAAAGCATCATCTTTAATTACAAGAATATCCTTATCAAAGTCATAATTGATATGTATGGATACACTAGTAATCCCATGCTTGGATAGTTCTTTTTCATGTGAATAGAAAGACTGTGTAGAATTATCTACAAACTCGGCTATTGCATACCACGGCTTATAGTTGAGCCTTGAAAAAACACCAATTACACCCGCTTGAGGTTGAATATTGAGTTCAGTTATTTTTGTCATCTGGTTCACCATCCCATCCGTTTTTTGCTAATTCAAATAAACTCTTTCCAAGAATCTTTAATATCCTAACATTTACCGAATTACCCAGTTGTCTATATTGTGTGGCATCCGTACCTCGAAACTTATAGTCAGCTCTGAAGCTTTGGAGATTTGCAGCTTCTCTTGGAGTTAATTTACGATAGTGCATCTTTGAATTATCCCAGATAATCGGAGTATTAGCCATTGCAACAAGAGAAGGATAAAAAGTCGGACGTTTTGCTCTAATCCCTGATTGACGTACTTGAATCAAGCAATTATGCATTTCTGTTACATCCGTTCCGCAATTCCATTCAAACTTTTTGTAAAGTTTTATCCGATTTCTCATACTATATCTATTAACCCACTCATCGATAAACTCTCTATGGTTAAGATAAAACTGTCTATTCTGTCTCAGAAATTTCTGCTTCCAATCCGGCATATCATCATATCCCTGAGATTGATAGACGATTTGGTCATTATCTTCACCTAACCCAAAACTGTCAAGCCAAATAGGAAAACCCAGTATTTGTATTCCTGTACCAATTCGAAATTCATCCCACGCGTTAATCATCAATTCTTGTTCCTCAGGAATAATATATTCGTCTGGTACATCTTCTTCAAGAATTGACCATGCATCTCCCATCTTGCATTTTTTATAGTATTTATCTAGTTGTAAATCTTTTTTATGTATATACCCATTTGTAAGAATCTTTTCATTACGGATATCTTTTCTGATTCCAAGAATATATACACGCTCTCGAATTTGCGGGATACCAAAATCCGAAGGAGATAGGATGATCGGATCTTCTGTGATATAGAAATTCCGTTTCATTAACTCAGAAGTAATGATTCCCCAGTTTTCTGTCTTATCTGCAAGATTTCTAACGTTTTCGAGAATAACAAATTTTACTTCTGGATGTGTATCAAGAATATCCATAATCTTATAAAAAAGATTTCCCCGGGTTTTATCTTTGAAGCCTTTTTGTGCTCCGGCTTTACTAAATGGTTGACATGGAAAGCCCGCACATAATACATCAAACTTGTCTATGGTTTTAGGATCGATTTGATTCACATCACCACGAATTTCTTTCTCTATGGTTTTGAAGTTTAATGAATATGTTTTAACACACTCTTCGTTGATTTCTGCTGCCATAAGACATTCTCCGCCTAAAAAGCGCATAGCTTGATGAAATCCACCTATACCAGCAAACAAATCAACAAAGCGAAATTTTGCTTTACTTGTTTTCTTTTTAGCCGAACGTTTATCAATTGGTTTTGTAGTTTCTTCAGGAATTGACCATGTTTTACCGCTTTTAACAGCTCCTTCAATTCTTCCCTTCCGACAGAGTATGCTAACCCAAGTGCTTGAAACGCCCCAGCGATTTGCTATCTCCTGAGATGTCAAATACATTTAATTCTACCCACTTTCAATATTGAAACACCATTGTATGAGATTATTATCTCATTTTATTAGCCCAATAAAAGGGACTTTGTATCTATTCCCACTTATTCTTCTCTGCTGACCACTGCTTCTGAAATTCCTCTTCTTTCAAGAAGGCTTCCCACGGTGGTTCAATGAATATGGCGATCCCATCCATCACCTGCGAGAAGGGAATATCGGGATCATGCAGTGAGCGGAGGAAATGTCGCCATCTGATCTGCATATTTTCATCATCGACAAGTTCCTTGATCCGCTTGAAGCTGTCCGCGTTATAATCAGTCCCACGATTTTGAATCGTCTCGGCGATCGCGGTCTGGAGCTTCAAACCGTCGAAATCGAAGGCCTGTGACAGATAATAGATGTCGTAAAAATCCTTCATTCTGCCTGTCAACTCAAAGCGCTGCAGGATTGCATCCAGCTTTTCCGCAATCGTACTTTCCAGCGAATAGGTCATGATCTCGGGCGCGTCAAAGTCATCGAGCTGCGTTTTGATTGTACGCTCTTTAGCAGACGGAACGATAACATCTCCGACGCCGATATCTATGCTGAACGGCACACGCACATTCTTGATATATCCGGTGATCTGTGTGCTAACCCCGTGATACTTTCTATTGGCGGCAATCGGCTCTGTCGGAAGCGCCTTGAAGGTAATGAAATCATTTCCTGTCGGTACAGCGAGTATTTCCGCGATGATCTCATCCATCCGCGCCATATCATTCGAAAGCCCGCGCAACATGAAATCTACATCTACCGTCGCGCGACTCTCGAAGTTAGTGAGTGTGTATATGAATAGTCCGCCCTTTAGGATCAGGTTGTCCTTATATCGAGAAGCAGACAGCTTGCGCAAAAACTCTTCCTGAAAGAAAAGCTGCAAGCATTGTTGGTAACTGATCCCACTTTCCTTTGCTTTGTTTCTCAGTCTCGCGAGAACCGATGCCGCTCTATCTGTTGCCATTACAGCCACACTCCTATCAAATCCTTCACCAATTTTTGACACCTTAGCGGGACAGAGTATTCCATCAGTTTTGGTATACTCTTGCTCGTATCGCTGACATAGCCTTGGATCGCCTTGTTGAAAACCTCTTTATCCATCTTGTTCCGATAACGCAGACAATCGCAGATAACGCGTTCCTTGTCATACATCCTGACCTTGTTACCGTCGATCTCCTGCTCGCAAAGTCCTATTTCCAATATCTCAGGTGCAACATAATAAGGCTTTATAAAGGGATAATCGATTTTGAATCGCGTACGGTTGGAATATTTGCTGACTGCGATATGCCACTGTACCGGAGTACGATCGCTGTAACCATAATGACGCAGAGCCGTATCCATACATAGAATACCATCGGGAAACAGCCTGATAACAGTTGCAGCCTCGCTTTGATTATCCGGATCTATCCACTGATAATAACCGGTACGCACTTTTTCAATGACGCCTGCCTGAATCAAATAGGCGACGTCCGCATAGTATATCTTTTCCTTTGATAACTCGGATGTCTTCATGATCCCGCCATGTTGTTCAAAAATCTCTTTTGCTGTAGTGATATCACGCATAGGAAACCTCTTCGAATTTTAGTTTAACTAGTCCTTGGAGCAGATATTTTTATATAAGTTTATTATACACCTATATTGAAAAAAAGCAATACTGATTTTTGCGTTTTTGCATTTACGAGCAGATGAATTTGTATAAAACCGATTTGCTGTTCAAATGTACTGTTTGGGGTATCCTGCGGCTTGTTTTTTCGCGTTACGGGGAGCAAAAACAGAAAAGTAGACTAATTTCATTAGTTTTACGGTTTTGTGCGACACGGCTGAGATATGTAAGTTTTAGGGCTATATGGGAGCCTCGTTTTGAGTGAGCCTTTGTTCCAAATAGACATATTTAAAACGTTTTCCCAGAGGCCTAAAGAACTCCTTGATATAGGGACTAGCACTTTAGAATTCGGTTTGGTTTTGGCGAACATAAAATGTAACAAAAGTGTTTAAAAAGATCGTATATCATATTTACCGGACTTTAATAAAAGTGAGCAGAACGTTTTTATGTTCTGCTCACTTTGTGTTATACAAAATTATTATTCTTGTCAATGTAAAACTTGTTATATTTATTCTGAGAATAAGAACTGTTTCATGCTTTCTGAAAAAACTCTATATTGTTCATTTGTAAATGAAGGTAAGTCCGGTTTTGCATAGCGATCCTCAATATAAGTTATAAATGGTGATAAAGTTTTTTCTTGATAATACGTTTCTAGTATGTTGAAAATATCAGCTCCATTTTCTAATAGGTACATTAATATCTCATAATCCTCTATACTTAAATTAAAGTAATACTTCGTCTTATCACATATTTTTTGACTTTCGATATGGCTATAAATATCTTCATAGTATTTTGGGACCGCATTAATGCTGTCCATAGTTACAGAAATGATAAAAGCTGTATTAACATCTTTAAACTCGTCCTTAATGGTTAAAGTTTCATTTAAACACCTATCAGCTTGTAAAACCGGCTTAACGAACAGTTTATTGTTATTCTCTTCAATATTCGTATTTTGTATCATACAGTTTTGCAGAACTGAAAAGCCTTTTGCTTCAACAACTAAAAGATTCTTTTCTTTTTTAATATAGGCATCCGAAGATAGTTTTTTCTCTTTTCCATATTCAAATTCTTCTATATGCGTATAATCGTCTGTAACTGAGGCTTTAGTTAGCTCTTGAATGTAGTGTTCGTATAGCCTTCCAAAAAAAGCCATAGCTGAATAATGATCCTCTGGATAACACTCTCTAATCAACCAAAACAAATTTTCAAAAAAAGCATTTATTGTTGTAACGTCAGATATGGCAAGATATCTTCCGTTATTATCTTTTATAAACGGAAAAGCGTAGAACTTACTGAAATCCCACTCTCTATCTTTACTGCTGTTTGCCCAAGGTTTATAGTCAGGAACCTTTAACGAGACAGTATCTATAACTTTTGCAATCAGGTCTTTATGAGGGGAAGAACCAAATTTGTTTTCAACTGTGTCCCATATACCGGAATAGCGCAACGCAGTTTTAGAAGAGTCTTCGTAATAAATTCTCGCTTCCCAAAACAAGAGCGTAAGATACTCTATTGGTGTAAACCCATACTTTCCTTCAAAATCATGATAATAATCAACGTATTCATCTTTTTGCTTTTCAGAAAGGAAATCGGATGACTTATCCAGTTCCATCATATAACTCATTCTTGCTAATTCTGAAGCCAGATTTTTTCTGAAGTTCAAATGATAATTTGCATAAAGAAAATGATTCAAATTGATTTCTGAACTCTGTTTTGCATTCAACCTTTCTGATTCAATTAATTGTAGTTTTACAATATGGATATAATCTTCTTCTTCGATTGAATACTCGGTTTGTGAAAGTGTGTCATAGTTTCCATAAAGAATAAAATCCTTTAGTAAAAGCAACAGGGTTTGCAAAGAAATAATGCACTTATCTTTTCTAAACAATGGATTGGAAAACATTTCTTCACTAGATGACGGTTTTATCACCATGTTTTTTAAAATGCTTTGGAATGGAACAGAGTAATCAAACCAAAGGAATTTGATAGGGGGAAGAGTACAATCATTCAAAACAATCAATTCACATATAATCGATATTGATTTATGCATATTAGCTTTTGATATTTCATCTACCAAATCAGGCATTGTTTCTTTATCAAAAAAATCGGAATATACGAGAATAGTTTTCATATTGCTTACATCTGGTTCATAGTGCAATAAATCCATTACTTTACCCCCATAATATGTTTTTGAATATGATCTCAATACTTAGTATAACACTACTTTAATGGAAATGCTAGCCTAAGAAATTAACTTTGGATTAATAATTGAGGTTTCATATATCTGCCTTCGTTATTTCCTATTTCATCATTCCCTTCATTAGCTTTTTGAATAGGCTGATGGATTTCTCGTTCATTTTGGACGCCAAGCCAAACTGATTCACTACAATATCAGCGACATCATCTTTTGAAAGGTGTTCCGTGCCGCGTTCTTTTATTTCGTCTTGTACGCCTTGAAGCATAGCGGCGGTGGCAGTTTTTTCGGGCTGTTTTCCGCTATCTATGTCCTTTTTTATGTCACGCAGGATCGACAGGAATATGCTCTTGATCTTCTCAATCTCCGCTTCATGCTTACCGAGCTTTTGAGCGCTCATGAATTGCAGATCCTCTCTTACCTCCGCTCGTTTATCAGGGTGTTCCTTGACAAAATCAAATAAGGAGGCAGTCGCCATATCGATGATCTGGTTGCGCGCCATGATCCCTCTTGCTGCCGTATCTTTGAAGTAAATACGAATCAGGTTAGTCAGTTTCGGAAAGTTCTTGTGCTCCAACAGTCGATTGAGGATCTCCATATCCACCGTACCGGTCACAAGCCCTTTTGCGGCTCCTTCTGAAAAACCTATTTCAAATATATCATAGCTTTTGCGAGCGCTGACCTCGGATAATCCCAGTATGTAATCAGAAGATACCTTAAACTCTTTCGCGACGGCGATCAGGATATCGCTACTGAGCGTTTTCGTTTCACCGCTGACGATGCGGCTCAGCTGCGGAGCGGACACGCCGATTCTCTTTGCCAATTCCTTTTGCGAAATGTGTCTGCCGTTGCACAGATCGGAGATCCGCTCTCCGGGCGTTCCGGGTAATAGCGGCATAATATACGCCTCCTCGTATTTTTTCGATTGAATTATACTTCGGAGTTGCAGATTTGTTAATCGAAAGATGTCGAACGTGAAAATAGTTGCAGATTTGGCAAGATTTTCGGAATTTTGAACTTTGTGAGTAGAATAGAGACAGTGGTTCGCCAACCGGACTGCATTCACAACTGAATGACCGTCCGGGAGGATATGACCGGCAGGCGAAGTATCGCATTTAGCGTACCAATGCCGGGATACGCCCCTCAAAGCAGGGGGCAGGACAACGGCTCCCGGGTAGAGCGGCAAACTTAGGCAACACCGCATAATTCGGGTGTGCGGATTGTGCCGTCAGGTTTTTCGTCCAATTGGACAAACAATCAGTTCGCATACTGTCGTATGGGTGCTGATTTTTGGACGGTTGGGCGGAACAAACTGCAAACAAGGCGTGCGCCTTGAATTGTGCGGTGGTGCCTAACTCCCTTACGGAGTAAGGGCGCACTTCTATACATCAAATGTATGTGCGCTCTGCGAGGAGGCTTTTTTGAAAAACTTTCGTTCGCACAGCTCCGTACAAGGGAACCCTTGCGCCGCGTATGCGGCTAACCCTAAATTCAAAGGAGAGTGGAAATCTGAAAGACAAATCAAAAGCATTGGAAAAGCAATGCGAAGCAACCGAGCGACAGCTTGAACAGGAACAGCATAAGCTGATTCGACTGCAAAATCGCGTGTCATACCTAAAGAAGGCGCAACGCAAGCAGCGTAACAAACGACTGATACTCAAAGGCGTTGCGGTCGAGACCATTATGCCGGACACCGAATACCTATCTCAGGATGATTTTTATTTACTGGTAGAGCAGATATATCAATTAGACGCTGTTCAAGAACTGGTGGAAAAAGTCTCCGAGAAGTATCGCGTTATTGAGGACGGCGACTGAGCATCGCACTCTATCATTTCTGTGTGAAGCAAATCAAACGCAGCGCCGGACAAAGCGCGATAGCTGCCGCTGCGTACCGAGCAGGAGAAAAGCTCTACAGCGATTACTACGGCGAGTACAGCGACTACACAAAGAAAGGGGGCGTCATCTATTCCGAGATTATCTTACCGCCACACGCTCCGTCCGAATATCAAGATCGGGCGACCTTATGGAATGCTGTGGAACACGCTGAACGACACAAAAAAGCTCAGCTCGCTTACAGCTTCGATATTGCTCTGCAAAACGAGTTGACGATGGAGGAGAATATCGAGCTGGCGAGAGAATTCGCGCAACGGTGCTTTGTGGGCAAAGGGATGGTCGCCGATCTTGCGATCCATCAGCCGAACAAGGGCTACGGCGGTATTCCCAATCCGCATTTCCATGTACTGACGACCATGCGCCCGATCAATCCCGACGGCACATGGGGACAAAAACAGAAACGAGAATACTTGGTTGATAAAAACGGCGATCCTGTTCTTGACAGCAACGGCAAGCCGAAGTTCAACGCTGTGTCAACTACCGACTGGCACACTCCAGAAACCTTGGAAGCTTGGCGTAAAGCGTGGTGCGAGATGGTAAACGAAGCATTTGAGCAAAATGGTATTACCGAGCGGATCGACCACCGCTCTTATGAACGGCAGGGGCTTGACCTGATCCCGACCATCCATGAAGGACCGACCGTTCGTCAGATGGAAGCAAAGGGGATCAAAACCGATAAGGGTGAATTGAACCGCTGGATCAAGGCGACCAACCGCCTGATACGCGACGTCACAAAGAAAATCAAATCCCTGTTCTCTTGGCTCGCGGAGGTTAGGGAGGAACTATCAAAGCCGCAAACGCCGAATCTTGTGGAGCTTCTGACGGACTATTATGTCAAGCGAAGCGCAGGCGCATACAGTCAAAAGGGCAAGGTCGGAAATCTGAAAAGGATGGCGGAGGTCATCAACTATTTGCGCGACAATCATCTTTTGACTGTGGACGAATTGCAATCGCGGTTATCTGCTTTGGACGCTTCGTTAGATACGCTGAAAGGCAGTATGAAAGCGAAATCAAAACGTATGGAACAGCTCCGTGAGCTGATCCGCAGCGCTGAGATCTATCACCGCCTAAAACCGATCCATGACGAGCTGAACAGCTTCAAATGGAAGAAACAGCGCGAGAAATACAAAAGCTCTCATGACACCGAGCTGCGGCAATTCTACGCTGTCCGCCGTGTGCTGACCGAGGAGCTGAAAGGCGAACCGTTCAACATCAAGGAGTGGCAGCGTGAGTATGATAATCTTCGAGCGGAATATGCCGGACTGAGAGCGCAATACAATCCGCTGAAAGAGGAGTTGGCAAAACTTCGTATGGTTCGTTATCAAGTGGATCGAGTAATCAGTGACCGCGAACCTAATCAACAAATCCAACATCATAAAACTAATGAGGGGAGATAAGAACACGACCAATAATAATCATCAATCAACGGAACAGATCAAAGAATCCCTTGAAGCATACCAAAAGGGCGGCGTCAAGAACAGCATCGGTAATTGTGTCAAGGTTCTGAAAAGCGATCCTAAGCTACAGGGTGCGATCGCAAAGAATCTATTGACCGAGCGTGTAGATATCGTCAAGCCGCTGTGGTGGAAGCGAACAGGCTCTACGATCACCGATACAGATATGAATTATCTGCTGTTATATCTCGAAGAAAACTACGGTTTGACGAATGAAAACAAGGCGTTAAAGGCAATCGATATCGTTGCCAACGAAAACTGTTATCATCCGATACGGGATTATCTCGATCAACTCCAATGGGACGGTAAGGTGAGGATCAGATACGCGCTCCACCGTTTCTTAGGGAGTGAGGAGAGCGAATACAACTATCAGGCTTTAAAACTGTTTATGCTCGGGGCAATCCACCGAGCATTTCATCCCGGGTGTAAATTTGAAACAATGCTCTGCTTGGTGGGCGGTCAGGGCGCGGGGAAAAGTACATTCTTCCGCTTCATGGCGATACGGGACGAATGGTTCTCGGACGATCTGCGCAATCTCGACGACGATAATGTCTACCGCAAGCTGCAAGGTCACTGGATCATCGAAATGTCTGAGATGATCGCGACCGCGAATGCCAAAAGCATTGAGGAGATCAAGTCCTTTCTCAGCCGTCAGAAGGAGACCTACAAGGTGCCGTATGAGACCCACCCTGCGGACAGACTGCGCCAATGCGTCTTTGCCGGGACGACGAACCGTCAGGACTTTTTACCGAGAGATCGGACAGGCAATCGAAGGTTCATTCCTGTGAATGTTTATCCCGAACGCGCCGAAGTACATATCCTTGCGGATGAAGAGTCATCACGCGCCTATATCGCTCAAATGTGGGCGGAGGCGATGGCGATCTACCGCAGCGGTGACTACAAGCTTTCCTTTACGGCGGAGTTGGAAAACAGCCTACGGGCTCAGCAACAAGACTTTATGCAGGAAGATACGCAAGCCGGAATGATCTACGCTTTCTTAGAGGACTTCACCGGTGATCGGGTGTGCTCCAAGATGCTCTACGCCGAGGCGCTGGGAAACACATTCAATCAGCCTCAATCATGGGAGACGCGCGAGATCTGCGAGATCATGAACACGGGTATCGCGAACGGTAATATCAAGGGCTGGCGAGCTTACAAAAACCCGAAGCGCTACGCCAAATACGGTTCACAAAAGGGTTGGGAACGAGTCAAGGAACAACCGTTGGTTGACAATTCGATCACACCTGATGACGATCTTCCGTTTGATTGACCTGTTAAGTTCTTTGAGTTGACAACTCGGTTGACGCTTGGTTGACATCTCGGTTGACAACACAAAGCCTGATAAACAGTAGGTTTCTCAGCATTTGTAAACCATGTAAACCAATAATAGTAAGAAAAATAATAAAATACCTAAAAGGGACAAACCGTGTTGGTTTAAAAAGTCTTTACCCTCGGTTGACACGTTTTAGTTGACATACGTCGTTTAGCACGGAAGATTGCTTTATATTCCGACGCTTTTCGTCAGCTCTGCCACTTCGCGAAATAAGGAGCAGTTGTTATAATTAAACTATATAGGTTTCCTTCGCTTAAAGGTCTTAATGATTTAAAAAAAGAAGGAAGTGCATAATTTGTCGAATGATTGCAGATCAGCAGACATTCATCAACACATATCAAATCGTAACCCTGAACGGCGTTCCAAAATGAATACTCAGGATGAATCTACCAAAAATAAGACTGTAGTATCATTACGGAGCATCGGAGGAAGGCATACGAGTAACAAAAAGAACGCAAAAGCGCCGATCAGGAACAAGGAACTCGACCGCGTATGGTTGGAGCATTTTGCGCGAGCGATCCACAAAAGCGGTCTGCTCGACGATAAACAGTACAAAAAGCTGTTGTCGATGATCGACCGCGAGCTTGCCAGAATGTATCACAAGGCAGCTTGATACCAAATTGATCCAAAACTGGAAACAGCCTCCTAATGCACAGGAGGCTGTTTCAGATTATAATAAATATATCACTATTCTATCTGGACATTACCGTGAAGCTGTGGTAGTGTTTGGACAAAGGAGGTCGTACTATGGATATTTTATCCGTCAGAAATCAAATAAAAAGCGAGGGAGTTAACTTCAAAGACCTGCCGTTACGCGTCGCTTATTACGCGCGTGTCAGCACGGATTTTATGGAGCAGCTCAATTCTCTTGAAAATCAAAAGAAATACTTTACCGAGTACATCGGTGATATGCCGAACTGGGAGTTTGCAGGCGGCTACATCGACGAGGGTATCTCGGGCGTAACTACGAAAAAGCGTGAAAAATTCAATGAGATGATTGACGACGCTATGGACGGCAAATTCGATATGATTGTCACCAAAGAGGTGTCGAGATTTGCGCGTAACACGCTTGATAGTATTCAGTACACGCGTCAGCTGCTTGCCAACGGTGTAGCTGTCTACTTTCAAAACGACAACATCAATACGCTCGACGAGGACAGTGAGTTCCGCCTGACAATTATGGCTTCCATGGCGCAGGACGAGTCGAGGAAGATTTCCTCGCGTGTCCGCTGGGGACATCACCAGGCAATCAAGAACGGTGTTGTCCTCGGCAACAGCAATATATTCGGCTACCGCAAGGAAAACAAACGGCTTGTGATTGACGAAAAGCAAGCCCCGATTGTCAAAGAATTATTTGAGCTGTACGCTACCGGAAAATACAGTATGAAAAATATTGAGGATTACTTTTACAGCAAAGGAATTCGCAATACTAAAGGCAACAAGCTTGTTCACTCCACGATGGCAAACATCATAAAGAATCCAAAATATATGGGTTATTACGTCGGCAACAAGGTTCAAATTGTTGATATGTTTACCAAAAAGCAAAAGTTCTTACCCGAAGAAGAATGGGTAGTGTTCAAGGACGAAACCGGAGAAATTGTTCCTCAGATAGTTTCCGAAGATTTGTGGGAACGCGCAAATGAAGTTCTGAAATTAAGAAGTCTCGACGTTATCCAAAAGCAGAACAAAACCAACCACAATAACTTGCTCACAGGCAAACTGATCTGTGCTCACTGCGGCAAACCCTACTACAGAAAAGATACCGTCAGCAAAAAAGGCACGGCGAATTCGGCGTGGCGCTGTTCGGGAAAAATCAAAAACGGCGCGGACAGTTGCCCATCGATGACGATATACGAGCACGAGATTATCCCTATTCTGCAAGATGTTTTCAAGTCAAGCCAGAGCAACATTCAGGAATTGTCTGACTTGATTATGCGCCTGTCTGAAGAACTTCTCAAAACCAACGAGGGCGCGAACCGAATAGAAAGTCTCAATAAGGATATTGACATCGAGCAAAGGAAAAAGCAAAAGCTGCTCAAGCTCAACATCGAAGGACTTTTTCCGGACAGTGAATTCATCCGTATGACCGCTGAATGTGATGAAGAAATCAAGCACTGCCAAGAGGAAATCGAAACCATCACCGCCCAACTGAGCGGCAGAAAGGACATCAACAAGGAGCTTGCGGAAATCCGCAATATTCTCAATCTCGCCGCCGAATGTCTTGACGAGGACGAGCTTGACCGCTCCTTTGTGGACAGGTTCATCAAGCAGATACTTGTTTATCCCGAGGAAAACGGTATGCGGCTTGAAATCGAGCTGAACGCAGGCAACAAAATCATTAAAACACTCTTGAAAAATGTTAGCCGTACAGGACAAACGTCTAAAAAGATGATCGAAAGCTACGAGAAAGGCTTAAAGTAAAACAACTTTAAATCGTTTTAAGTGATTAAAACAGGTCGGCTTGACAGGTTGATAACATATCAATCTGACAAACCGACCGAATTTCTTTAATTTTGGCAAACAAGCATTCTTCAAACCTTGGTTTGGGTAAATTTCTGTTGCCCGGCTTTACTTATAAAACACGCGGTTTTCGCTGCGCGGGATAACGGCTTTTTCCTCGTCGGGATAACCGATTACGCAGTGGCCGATTCCCTCGAAATCACCCTCAATTCCGAGCTCTTTAAGGATAGCCTTACCCTCCTCGCTCTCGAACTCCTGCTTTGCGCGGTGAATCCAGCAGCTTCCTACTCCGAGAGAATGAGCGGCAAGCATAAGGTTGCCCATAACGAGGCTTCCGTCGTAAATATAAGTCGGCACGCTTTTATCGCCCAGTACAACGAGTACAACCGGAGCTCCGTAGAAGGGGTCGAAGTCCTCTCCCCAGCCGCCGATTTCACGGTTCATAACCATAAGCTTATCCCTGAGCTTTTTATCGGTCACGGCTATAATTATCGCGCCCTGCTTATTTCTACCGCTCGCGGCGTAAAGCCCTGCCTTGATTATCTCGTCGATAATCTCCTTCGGCACCGCGTCGGGCTTGAATTTTCTTATACTTCTTCTTTCAATCATATCTTTAATCGTACTATTCATAACAGCCACCCTTTAAAAATTTATTTTTTCAATGCGCGCGGGCAGGTTTTTGTCCGCGGAGCATAGCATAATTTTTGTTCCTTTAAGCATATACTCTTTAAAAAAGTAAGTTTCTCCCTCGTATTCCAGCGCATGTTTTGTGCCGCATAAATCAAGCGACGAGGTTTTAAAATGAAATCCCTCGCCAAGGCATTTTATAAACGCTTCCTTCATAGTCCAGAAACGGTAAAAGCACTCCTGTTTATCCTCAGCATTTTTTATGGCAACGAGCTCGTTTTCGTGAAAAACTATTCTCCCCAGCCGCTCGTAATCAACATTTTTTAACATCTCAACGTCACAGCCGACTTCGGTATCTGAAACCGCGATTATTACATAATTTCCGCTGTGGGAAATATTAAACTGCTTACCGTTTACGGCGCAAGGCTTTCCGTACTTTCCGAACTTAATCTCAGTCTTTCCGATAAAGCGGTCAATCAGAAGTCCCGCGCAAAGCGACGCTTTTTTATCGGCTTCGTTAACGAGGCGGTTGACTTTATCACGGCGGTATTCGGGAAGAGTATTATAATATAATTCTATATCAGAAATATCATTCGTATCGGTATAATAAATTTCCGTCATAACAAAACGGGGCGGAAGCCCGCCCCCAATCCTTTAATTAATAGCCCTCTTTACCGACGAGGGAGTCGTCGTCAACAATCCAGTCCTCAACGTAAATTGCGGTAAACTCATCCTTATTATTCCTTACCACAACGCGCTTTATGCCGGCGTTAATAATCATACGCTTGCACATAGCGCAGGAATTAGCGTTCTCAACATATTTACCCGTATCGAACTCTTTACCTACAAGATACATCGTAGAGCCTATCATCTGCTCTCTCGGAGCGTGGATAATAGCGTTTGCCTCAGCGTGAACGCTTCTGCAAAGCTCATAGCGCGTACCGCGCTGAACGTTCATTTTTTCACGAATACAGGTTCCGAGGTCGTTGCAGTTCTTTCTGCCTCTCGGAGCGCCCACATAACCGGTAGAAACTATCTGGTCGTTGTTAACAATTATTGCGCCGTAGTTGCGGCGGATACAGGTTCCGCGCTCGAGGACGGTTTCCGCAATATCAAGATAGTAATTTTCCTTATCAATTCGTGACATAATAACACCCCTTATTACTGGATACATACATATAATAGAATATTTAAGCCGTTTTGTAAAGAGTTTTCAGACTTTATTTAGCTCTTTAACGCATTTTTCGCATACGGTCTTTCCTTTAAAGCTCTTTAAACCCGAAGTTTTTCCGCAAAAAACGCAGGTATTCTCAGCCTTAGTGATAATTATCCTGTTATTTTCAACGTCGAGCTTAAGCATCTCGTTTATGCTGAGTCCGAGCTCGTCGCGGATATCTTTCGGCAACACAACGCGTCCGACGTCATCAATTTTCTTATAACTGGTATATGCCATAGTCTCAGTCCTTTCGACAATATCTTACCAAAAATTGACAAAATAGTCAACGATTTACAATATATGTCATTATTTTTCACATCGGTGATATTATGCTCAACTACATTTTTGCGGGGATAATCGCACTTTCCCTGATATTCTCGGTATTCACAGGCAACACAAAAGCTCTCGCCGACGCTGTTATAAACGGCGCCGAGGAAAGCGTTCGGCTGCTGATAACTATGGCGGGTATGCTGACGCTGTGGTCGGGAATTATGGAAATCGCCTCAAAGGGCGGCTTAACGGAGCTTTTCAGCCGTATACTCTCCCCCGTGATGATACGGCTTTTTAAAAACGTAAAAAAGGACAGCAGGATTTTACGGCTTATTAGTATGAACGTCAGCGCGAATATGCTCGGGCTCGGCAACGCCGCAACTCCGCTCGGGCTCAGCGCCGTTAAGGAAATGAAGCGTTTAAGCGGTGAGAGCGACAGAGCTACGGATGATATGATAGTTTTTGTCGTAATGAACACCGCGTCAATTCAGATTATGCCGACTATGGTCGCGACGCTTAGGCAAAGCTATAAAAGCACGCACCCGTTTTCAATTTTGCCCGAGGTGTGGATAAGCTCAGCTTGTGCCTTAGCGGTCGGATTAACCTTAGCTAAAATTCTCATAAAGAAATAAGGTGAGCTTATCGCGCTTTTTATGCCCGCGTTTATCGCGGTTGTTGTAATATACGGACTTATAAAAAAGGTGCCTGTTTTCGATACGTTTTCAAGCGGTGCGCGTGAGGGCTTTAAAACTCTCTACTCAATTGCGCCGACGCTTATCGGGCTGATTGTCGCGGTAAATATGTTTAAGGCAAGCGGAGCAATAGATTTTCTCTGCGATAAAATCACACCGGCAGCAGACTATCTCGGATTTCCGAAGGAGATAGTGCCGATGATACTTTTAAGACCGGTTTCGGGAGGAGGTTCAACCGCGCTGCTCACGGATATTTATAAGAATTACGGCCCCGACAGCTTTGCGGGCGAGGTCGCCTCGGTGCTTGCGGGTTCGACGGAAACTACGTTTTACGCAATAGCTGTTTACTTCGGCAGCGTCGGGATTAAAAAAATCCGCCATACGCTCATCGCGGCGCTGGCGGCTGATTTCACCGCCGCTGTTATGGCGGTGCTGACGGTGAGGTTAATGAACTAAAGGTCAGCTCAAACGGCGAACTGACCTTTCTAAATCCTGTATTAAACCTTTACGGTAACTTTACATTTAAGCGTAATGCCGTTTGTTTTAACGGTGATTACCGCTTTTCCTTTTCTTAACCCCTTATACTTTCCGTTAGAGGAATTAACCTTAACAATATTCGTGTTGCCGGAAGTAAATTTAGCCTTACCGACCTTACCGGTTATCTTAAGGGTATAAATCTTTCCGGCTTTTATTGTTGCCGCGGTCTTATTAAGATATGGGTTTTTAACGGTAACGGTAAACGTCTTTTTAACTCCGTTATTCATAACGGTTATTTTTGTTTTTCCTGCCTTTTTAGCGGTAATAACTCCCTTTGAGCTGACCTTGGCGATAGTTTTATCGGCGGTGGTATAGGTCGTTTTGCCTACGGGATTTTTAACCGAAGCGTTTACGTTCAAGGTACCCTTTACATAAACGAAGCCTAAACTCTTTTTCAGCGTAACGAAGGTTGTATAAACGTCGTCAAATTCAAATTCATATTTATCGGCGTACTCCTTAGCTCCCGAACCGGGCGCTCCGCAGATAACAAAATCAAGGTACGGACGGTTGAAGCCGTCCTCGTAATAATAGCCCAGCGCGCACTCCTTAATGGTTTTAACGGTAGGAGGCACGGTAATACTCTTTAAATTTTTACAGCCCTCAAACGCCCATTCTCCGATTTCCTCAACGGTTTTAGAAATCATAACGCTCTTTATCGCAGAATTAAACAGCGCGTAGGCTCCGATACTTTTCACGGTATATCCCTCAACCGTTTCGGGGATAATCAAATCAGCTGAAACGTCGTTATACGCATTCAGCTCGGCAGCGCCGTCTGAGTTTATAAAGAAATCCATTCCCTTAAAGCTTACGCCCTTAACACCGGTAATCATATCGTAAAAATCGAGCTTATGAGCGTTCGCGTAGCTTTCGGCAGCCGTCCCGGAATATCCGAAAAGCTTAAAATCACTGCGCTTATAATCGTAGTATTTTTTATCTAAAACATCCTGCTCGTAATAAAAGCCGAACGCGCAGTAGCCTATCTCCTCAACTCCTGCGGGAATATCCGCGTACGTCATATCCCAGCAATTCTCAAAAGCCGACTCCCCTATTTTTTTTAGCGAGGCGGGAAATTCCAGCGCGGAAGTCAGCTTCACGCAGTTATAAAACGCGGTATTTCCTATAGTTTCAAGCGAATTTCCGAGGTCAATATCAGTTAGATTATTCATCTCGGCAAAGGCGCTGTCGGAAATATACTTTACGGTATCGGGGAGCTTAACGCTCTTAACAGGGCTGTTTTTAAAGGCTTTTTCTCCGATACCCGTAACCGTTAAGCCGTTAATGGTTTCGGGTATAGCAATCGCCGAGGAATTGCCGTTATAGGCGATTATCTCCGCGCCTGAATCAACTGCGGAAATCTCATATTCGCCGACACGGAGCGCGCCCGCGTCAAAGGAAAAAACGCCTGTGATTACAATAACTGCAATCAAAAAGGATATTAACTTTTTCACGGTATCACTCTCCTGTCTTAAAAACTTAGCCGTTTAATCGGTATCGAGCTTTAACACGGCCATAAACGCCTCCTGCGGAACCTCTACGGTACCGAGCTGGCGCATACGCTTTTTACCTTCTTTCTGCTTTTCAAGCAGCTTTTTCTTACGGCTGATATCACCGCCGTAGCACTTAGCAAGTACATCCTTACGCATAGCCTTAACGGTCTCGCGGGCGATAATCTTACCGCCGATACACGCCTGAATCGGAACCTCAAAAAGCTGGCGCGGGATTTTGTCCTTAAGCTTTTCAGCCATTTTACGGGCGCGCGGATACGCCTTATCCTTATGAATAATAAAGCTCAGCGCGTCTACTATCTCGCCGTTAAGCATAATATCGAGCTTAACCAGCTCGCTTCTTACATACTCCGCAAGCTCGTAATCAAACGAAGCGTAACCGCGGGTACGGGATTTAAGAGTATCGAAAAAGTCGTAAATAATCTCAGCAAGCGGAAGCTTATAATGGATATCTACACGGTCTGAGTCGATATAATCCATTCCTATAAACACTCCGCGCCTGTCCTGACACAGCTCCATAATATTTCCTACATAATCGGCAGGCGAGTAAATATGAGCGTCGGTCATAGGCTCCTCCGCGAAGTCAATCAGCGCGGGGTCGGGGTAGTTAGTCGGGTTATCAATATTTTCAACCGTGCCGTCGGTACGGTGAATCTTATAAATAACGCTCGGCGCGGTAGTAATAAGGTCAAGGTTATACTCGCGTTCAAGGCGCTCCTGAATAATTTCCATATGAAGCAGTCCTAAGAATCCGCAGCGGTAGCCGAAACCGAGCGCAACCGAGGTTTCGGGCTCAAAGGTCAGCGAAGCGTCGTTGAGCTTCAGCTTTTCGAGCGCGTCCTTTAAGTCGCCGTACTTAGCTCCGTCAAGAGGATAAATTCCGCAGAACACCATCGACTGAGCCTCGCGGTAACCGGGAAGCGGCTCCTTTGCGGGGTTCTTGGCGAGGGTAATCGTATCGCCCACCTGAGCGTCGGAAAGGGATTTAATCGAGGCGGCAATATAGCCTACCTCTCCGGCGTAAAGCGCGTCGGTTTGCTCAAGCGAAGTCGCGTGCATAAAGCCGCATTCCACAACGCTGAATTTCGAGCCGGTAGCCATAAGCGTAAATTCGTCGCCGGGGTGAATCTGTCCCTCCATAAGACGGACGTAGATAATAACTCCCTTATATGAATCGTAGTAGCTGTCGAAGATAAGTCCCCTGAGCGGCGCATCTGTATCGCCCTCGGGAGCAGGAATATCGGTAACGATTTTTTCAAGCACGTCGTGGATATTGATTCCCTGCTTTGCGGAAATCCTCGGGGCGTCCTCGGCAGGAATACCGATAACGTCCTCAATCTCGTTTATAACTCTCTCGGGGTCGGCCGAGGGTAAATCTATCTTATTTACAACTGGTACAATCTCAAGTCCGCTGTCAACCGCCAGGTAGGTATTAGCGAGCGTCTGAGCCTCAATACCCTGCGAAGCGTCAACAATAAGCACCGCGCCCTCGCACGCCGCGAGCGAACGGCTTACCTCATAGTTAAAGTCAACGTGACCGGGGGTATCGATAAGGTTAAGAAGATACTCGTTTCCGTCGTCGGCCTTATAAACCGTGGTAACGGCTCTCGCCTTTATGGTAATTCCGCGCTCGCGCTCAAGCTCCATATCGTCAAGAATCTGAGCCTCCATATCACGTACCGCGACGCTCTTAGTGAGCTCGAGGATACGGTCGGCAAGAGTGCTTTTCCCGTGGTCTATATGCGCGATTATCGAAAAATTTCGTATTTTATCCTGTTCAAATTTCAACTTAATCACCTATACATAATTTATCAGTTTATTATATCATATTTTATATCTCCACGTCAAACATTTCAGCTCCTGTTTATTAATTTATATCCCCCTTACTTTTTAGGTTCTATGAAGTTTCGGATAAAGAGGGCAGGTTCATCTCTACAGATTTAATTACGCATTACGAATTGCGCATTACGCAATAAAGATAATCGGCCGGGAAAATTTCCCGACCGAAATACTTACTTTTTAATTCTTAATTCTGAATAGCCTGCGGGTGCTTATACGGAATACAGAACGCAACCGTAACGGCATGGTCGCCGACTCTTTCGAGGTTCGTGAGCAGCTCAATAAAGATGATACCTGCTTCCGCGCTGCACTCGCCCGAAGCAAGGCGGCGGATATGATTCTGCCTGAACAGCTCGCAGTACTCGTCAATCTGATCCTCAGCCTTCATAACGGCTTCGGTTAAGTTCGGATCCTTACTCTGATTAGCGAACATATAGAAGCTGTCCTCTAAAATCTGCTGAACGACCTCGAACATTGTTTTAAGCTCTTTTTTAGCCTCGTCGCTGAATACAACCTCGCCGCTGATAATCTCGGCGGCTGAATTACAGATGTTTTCGCTTCTGTCGCCGATACGCTCAAGGTCCTGAATAGCGTTATACATCGCACCCATAACCTTTCGGTCGTAATCCATAATATCGAGACCGTTAATCTTAACGATATATTTAGTGATGCTGTTAGTCAGCTTATCAACAACCTTCTCATTCTCCTCAACCTTCTGAATAGCCTTAGCGTTCTTGTTAAGAACCGCGTCAAGCGACCATTCGAAGCTGTCGCGAGCAAGCTGAGCAAGACGCGCGCATTCCTTTTCGGTCTGCTGAACAGCTACAGGCGGAGTAGTAAGAATACGGGAATCGAGGTATACGGTAATTTCGTCCTCGTCTTCAGCCTTATCGGGAAGAATAAGCTTAGTCAGCTTGATAAGCAGCCCCGTAAACGGCATCATCATCAGCGTTCGTATAATATTAAACACGATATGAACCGCGGAAATCTGACCGGGAACGTTGTGCCTTAAGCCCGGAATATGCGCAAATATCTGCGAGAACGTCGTCGGATTTATCAACACCGTAAATCCCATCAATATCACCGCGCCTATAAGACACATAATAAAGTTAAACAGCGCCGCCTGTTTAGCCTGGCGGTTAGCTCCCGCCGCGCTGAGGAATACGGGCATACAAGCGCCGACATTCATTCCGTAAATAATATAAATACAGTGTTCAAGCGAAATCGCGCCGCTCATTCCGAGCGCCATAAGAATACCGACCGTAGCCGAGGAGCTCTGCATAATCGCCGTAATAAGCAAGCCAAGCACAAACCCGAGCATCGGAGATGAAATAGAACTGAATATACCTCTTAAAAGGTCATGGCTGTTTTTGAAGCTGTCGCTCATAAAGGACATACCCATAAAAAGTATACCGAAGCCCGCGGCAATCTGCGCGTAGTATCTGTAGTTGTTTTTCTTAACAAATACAATAACCGCCACACCGACAAAGGTAAATATCGGAACAATATCCTTGATATTAATCGAGAGCAGCAGCGAAGTTGCCGTAGTACCGATTTTAGAACCGAACAGAATACCCGTAGACTGTCCTAAATCCATCAGTCCCGCGTTTACAAAACCGATTACCATAGCGTCCGTAGCGGCGGAGCTTTGAATAACCGCCGTAACCATTACGCCGACTAGCATAGCGATAAACCGCTTGCTGGTAATCTTTTCTAGCAGTACGCGAAGCTTTGCGCCTGCCGCAAGTTCAAGACCTTCACCCATAAACTTCATTCCGTAAAGGAAAAGTCCCAAACCTCCTAAAACACCTATTATATCATAAACTGACATAACATCCTCCTGTCGGATACCCCGACCGCCGGTAACATTGAAATAAAACTATACCGGCAATGTTCAAATGTTTTTTAAAAGGTAAAAATATCAAATTCCACCATTTTCATAATAATATAAAAAAAGGCGATATTTATTCTAATAAAGAATTAAAGAAAAAATATCACCTTATTTTTTTATTGATGTCATCCGTTATCAGGCAGCGCGGGATCAACATAAACGGTGCGGTTATTCACGAAAATCACCATACCGGGCTTTGCGCCGTTAGGCTTGCTGACGTTCTTAATAAGCGTATAATCTACGGGCACATTTGAGCTTTCCTTAGCCTTGCTGTGATACGCGGCAATGCGCGCCGCCTCGATTATAGCGGTCTCGGTAATCTCTCGTCCCTCGGTGATAACCACCGTATGAGAACCGGGGATATCCTTAGTATGAAACCAATAATCCCGTTTATGAGCAGTTTTAAGGGTAAGGGTATCGTTCTGCTTATTATTTCTGCCGACAAGTACCTTAAAGCCGTCGGAGGTAATATACTCAAGCACGGGAAGCGGCGCGGGCTTTTTACCGCCCGACTTTGAGCGCTTTAAGTATCCCTGCTCGGCGCACTCGAGCCTTATCTGAGAAAGCTCCTTTTCGCTTGAAGCTCTCGCAAGCTCATCCTTCAGGGTTTCGAGGTATAAAAGCTCCTCCTCGCCCTTTTTAATCTGCACGGTCAATACCTGCTCGGCGGTTTTTGCTTTGTTATAATCCTTATAATACTTCTGAGCGTTCTGCGCCGGAGAAATTGCGGGATTCAGCCTTATTTCAACAGGGCGGTTTTCATCGTAAAAATTTTCTACCGTAATGCTCTCGCTGCCTCTTTCAATGCGGAAAAGATTAGCCTGAAGCAAATCGCCCTTCATTCTTAGCTCTTCCCTGTCGGCGCAGTTCTCGAGCTCCTGCCTCTGATTATTTATCTTATTCGCGGTCCGGTGAATAAGGTTGTTGATAATCTTAGCCAAATCAGCGGATTTAACCCTCATTCTGTCGATACTGTCGCGCTCGTAGTAGAAGCTGTCGAGCAGCTCGCAGAAGCTATCGCACTTCTTACTCTCGCCTAATGAGCCGTACTGGTTTATTTCCGTAAAAGAAATATCAAACGGCTTATTATCGCCCTTATGGTAGAGCATATAAGCCTCTCCCGAGCAGGTCAGCACGGTATCGGAAAGCGCTTCCAGCTCCGATTTAAGGCTTAGTTTATCAGCCTCTCCGAGCGTTTTATTGCTGAGTGAGCCGCCTGAGGTTCTATACTCAAGCTCGCGGCAGATTATCGGCGAAATACCCTCAACCGCCCCGAGAACCGCTTTATTAAGCGGTTTTTCACCGGGAGTATTTATTATTTTTTCTACAACCTCATCTACAGGCGCAAGCAGAATATTAGCCTTATCCTGAGAATCGGGGTACTCGTACTTAATATTCGGGAGCACAAGCCTTTTCGACGACATCGTCATATCAACCCTTTTTAACGCGTCGATAATAACTCCCCCGCCGTCAACGATTATTACGTTGCTGTACTTGCCCATTATCTCGACAACAACGGTTATCATAACCTTATCGCCGAGCTCGTTGGTACATTCAAAATCAAAGGATACAATCCTGTCGAGCCCGTGCTGGCGAATATCGACGAGCTTTCCGCCGCCGAGACGTTTTCTCATAAGCATACAGAGCATCGGCGGAGAAGAAGGATTTTCAACATTATAAGCGGTAAAATGGACGCGCGGAGAATTAGCCCTTGCGGAAAGCAGGAGCTTTTTATTTCCGCTCATTGAGCGGAGGTTTATTATGATTTCATCACGGTTGGGCTGATAAATCTGAGATACTCTCGAGTTGAGCGCCCCGACCTTCAGCTCATTTACTACATGATGCAGCATCATTCCGTCAAACGCCATATTTTTAATTCTCCACGTCACCCGCGAGCCGCGGGAGCCAATTCCGCCTTTGGATACGTTTATAATATCGGAAAACGTCATCAACGGCGGATTTTAATAATATATATTCTTAACCGTTATAAAACCTCGCAAGCGGAGCTTGCATATTAATACATTCGGGCACCGCGGTATTAGCTTACACCGCTCTTTCTGCCCGACCTACACACTTACAACTTATCACTTACCCCTTACCACTTATTTATGGTATTTCCCGTTATTCATAATCTCGAACGCGCGGTAAATCTGCTCGCTGAGGACTACGCGCGCCATCTGATGCGGAAAGGTCATTTTACTCATCGAGAGCTTTATATTGCTTCTTCTTTTAACCTCATCGCTGAGTCCCCAGCTTCCGCCGATAATAAAATCAACCGTACTGCTGCCCGAAAGCGCAATATCCGACATCTTATCCGCAAGTTCCTCGGAGCTGAGCATTTTACCCTCGATACACATCGCGACGACTGTCGAGGTTTTTGAGACCGCGTTCAATATCCGTTTACCCTCGGCGTTTAAAATCGCGCTTATCTGAGAATCGTTCGGGTTATTATAGGTCTTTTCTTCTTCAAGCTCAACAATATTGAACCTGCAAAACGCGGACAGGCGTTTTTTATACTCCGAAACCGCGTCCGTCCAGTATTTTTCTTTAATTTTTCCGATACAAATTATATTTACGGTAAGCATTTTATCCTCTAAAAAACAACCGAAGTTCCGTCGGTTTCGGGCGGAACTACGTCCAGCGTAAAGTCAAGTCCGCGCTTCATTCCGTACCTTTCAAGCGCGTTAAGGCTCGTATTAAGCGCGAGAAGCGGAGTATTATTCTTCTCGGAAATATGCCCGAGCATTATTCTTATATTGCCCGACCTTATTAATTCTGCAAGCTCTTCGGCACACGCCTCGTTGCAAAGGTGTCCGCGGTTTGAAAGAATCCTCGCCTTAACAATCGGCGGATAGTCGCCGAGCTTCAACATTCTTATGTCGTGGTTTGACTCAACAACTGAAAAATCACTCGAGCATAAAAGCTCGCGTACCTCGTCGGTCATAACGCCCATATCCGTCGCTATAACGGCAGACCTGCCGTCAGCGGTAAAAACCTTATAGCAACAGCTTTCCCGGGCGTCGTGAGGCGTATCGCAGCGCTCAACGCGCATTCCGCCTAAATCAACGGTATTCTCGATTACCTCAAAGGTATTCTCGGGGCTGATATAATTCTTCTCCGCCATAGCCTCAATAGTTCCCTCGGAGGCGTAAATCTTTTTATTATGCTTTTTAGCGAAAACTCTCAGCCCCGTGCAATGGTCAACATGCTCGTGAGTAATAAAGACCGCTCCGATTGAGCTTATATCTATTCCGTTTAAGCTCAGCGCGCCCTCGAGCTGCTTACAGCTTTTTCCGGCGTCAATCAAAACGCCCTCGCCCGATGAGCCGATATAATAGCTGTTTCCCTTACTTCCGGAAAAAAGCGGAACCACCTTAGCCAATCTAATCTCTCCGTTACTTTAGAATCGACTTATTATACCACATTGTTTTTGTTTTGTAAAATATAGATAAAACCAAACGCCTGTGCAATATGCATAAATATTGCTGTAAAACTTTGTGCAAGAAATCAAGTCCAAAACCGTCAGGCATATGGTAAAATAAACCTACACAAATCCTATAATTTAAGGGGGGCCATATTATGAACAAGTTCAAAAAATCAATCAGTATCATTTTAGCTGCAGTTATGCTTTTAGGCGTACTTATTATTGCTCCGGTTACGGCAAGCGCGGCTTCGGAATTTGATTGCGACGCGTTTACGGTTTTAGCGCCGCTTAATGAAGCGACGTACACCGTAGGTACTACCGTAAATGTACAAATCAGGGTTAAGAAATTTAAATATACTTACGGCGCTAACGGCTTGCCTACATCAAGCACAACAAATTATGTATGTCTTGAATACTACAGGGACGGCGTTCCTCATTTTCATCAATACTCGCCTACAGAATATTCTAAGGAAGATGTAGGAAGCGTTCTGTTTCTTGATGAATTTGAAATGTCGCTTGCGGGTAATTACGAGGTAAAAGTCAAATATAAAAGTGATTACGTCGGCTCCTTCAAGTTTACCGTTATAAAAGCGGATAATCCTGTTACCGTCAAAACCTCAACAAAATCCGTAAAAGCCTCTGCGCTTAAGAAGGCTAAGAAAACAGTCAAGCCTTTAACAATAAGTAAGGCTGAGGGAGAAGTTAAAGTAACCAAGGTAAAGAGCGGTACATCAGCTAAGATATATAAAAAGATAACTGTTAATTCAAATAACGGCGCGATAACCTTAAAAAAAGGGACTTATAAAAAGGGCACCTACAGCATTAAGTTAAAAATCGCCGCCGAGGGTAATAAAAAATATAACTCTAAAACCTTAACCAAGACGGTTAAAGTTAAAATCAAATAAGACAATACGAAAAGGGATGAACACGAGTCATCCCTTTCATTTTTCATTGCTTATTTAATTCAAAAACGGTTGCCGTAAGGCAACCGTTTCAATCGTGCTTTTCATGGGCAAGGTAGATAGGTACGCACGCTATCGCTACAAAAAGCAGCAGCATTACGGGACCTACTCCCTCGATACCGCTTCCCGTCAGGGCAGCGATAAAAAACATTGCCGCAATAAGGCAGAGGACCAGCACAAAGCTCACTGCCTTAATATGTTTTTGAAACATATTCTTTTTTCCTCCGTTTTTCACACACAACATCCAAATGGGAATTTCATTATAATTCGCAGGAGGAAAAAAGTCAAGCGCGTTTACAACAATTTTCTACAATGTAACAACATTGTAAAAAGAAACCTTAATTTCTTTAAAGAATTATTTATTTTTGTAATAAAGAAAAATAATCAGTTGTAACCATTTGGGTTATTACTCTGCCAATTCCAGCTGTCGCGGCACATATCCTCGAGGTTTTTCTCAGCCTTCCAACCTAAGAGCTTTTCCGCTTTTTCGGGATTTGCGTAGCACTCTGCGATATCTCCGCTGCGGCGCGGCTTAAACGAATACGGAATTTCAAGGTTATTAACCTTCATAAACGCGTTTACGATATCGAGCACGCTGTAGCCGGTTCCGGTACCGATATTAAAAATCTCCGTGCCTTTATTAGCCGCGGCGAAATCGAGCGCCTTAACGTGAGCCTTAGCTAAATCAACAACGTGAATATAATCCCTCACGCCGGTACCGTCGTGAGTAGGATAATCGTTTCCGAATACTCCGAGCTCCTTAAGCTTTCCGACGGCAACCTGAGTTATATACGGCATAAGGTTGTTCGGGATACCGTTAGGGTTCTCCCCTATTCTTCCGCTCTCGTGAGCTCCTATCGGGTTGAAGTAGCGCAGAAGTACAACGGAAAGATTTTTATCCGCTGCGGCGGTATCGGTTAAAATCTGCTCATTCATAAGCTTAGTCCAGCCGTAGGGATTTGTACAGCCTGTAGGCATACCCTCAACGAGCGGAACCCTCTCCGGTACTCCGTAAACAGTCGCCGACGAGCTGAAAACGAAATTATCTACCCCGTACTTTTTCATAGCCTCTAAGAGCACTATTGTGGAGTCAAGATTATTGCGGTAATATTCAAGCGGTATTTCGCAGCTCTCGCCTACCGCTTTAAGCCCCGCAAAGTGAATAACCGCATCGAATTTATTCTCGGAAAACATCTTATCAACCGCATTTCTGTCGCATACGTCAATCTCGTAAACAGGTACGGTTTTTCCGGTAATTTCCTTTATACGGTTAATAACCTCGGGACAGCTGTTATCGTAATTATCGGCGATAACGGGGGTATGTCCCGCGTTGATAAGCTCAACGCAGGTATGAGAGCCGATAAACCCCGCTCCGCCTGTAAGTAAAACATTCATTTTTTATTTGTCCACGTCAGACGTGAACGTTCCTTTCTGAATATTGATATCCCCCGTACATTTAGTGTCCTGTGAAGTTTTGGATAAGGAGGATAGGTTCTGCTTTAGACTAACCACTAGCCACTAACCACTAGTCACTAAATCATACCTTCTCCGGCTCGGGATAGTCAACGCCGAAGGTCTCGACGGTAACCTCCTCCATAACCTGAGGGTCTAACGGCTTATCCGAAAAATCAGTATCGCACTCGGCGATTTCGTTAACAACGTCCATTCCCTCAATAACCTTTCCGAACGCGGCGTACTGGCCGTCGAGGTGCGGAGCGTTTTTATGCATAATAAAGAACTGAGAACCGGCGCTGTCGGGACGCATTGAGCGAGCCATAGAAAGCACGCCCTCGGAATGTTTAAGCTCGTTTACGAAGCCGTTAGCTAAAAACTCACCCTTAATAGAGTAGCCGGGGTTGCCCATACCCGTACCGTCGGGACAGCCTCCCTGAATCATAAATCCGTAGATTACGCGGTGAAAGTTCAGCCCGTTATAATAGCCCTTTTTAACGAGGCTTATAAAATTATTAACGGTATTCGGAGCAACTTCGGGATAAAGCTCCGCCTTAATAACCTTACCGGAATTCATTTTTATTGTAACAATAGGATTGCTCATAATATCAACCTTTCAAAATAGTGTTACCTTAGTATATATTATTTTATAAAATATATCAAGTTTATTTGAAATTTTTAAGATTATGTGTTATTATGGTTATATAAGACTAACACGGAGGTATTCGCTATGAAGATTCAGGAAAGCGCTGAAGATTATCTCGAAACTATACTTATGCTCGGAGAATCGCGCGAGCGCGTCCGCTCAATAGATATCGTAAAGCATATGAAGCTCAGCAAACCGAGCGTAAGCGTCGCTATGAAAAAGCTGAGGCAAAACGGCTTTATCAATATGGATACCGACGGATACATTACGCTTACCGACGAGGGCGGTAAAATTGCGCGCAAGATTTACGAGCGCCATAAATTTATTTCAAGCTGGCTTGAGGATTTAGGCGTAGACAGCGAAATCGCGATGAAGGACGCGTGCAGGATTGAGCATGTGCTTTCCGACGAAACCTTCGAGGCTATTAAAACAAGATACGGAAAATAACCTGTAACCTTAACGGAGCCTACTCTTACGAGTAAGCTCCGTTTTTAATTTGCTTTCCTATTTTACCTTAACCTTTATCTTCTTATATGCGCCGCTCTGAGCGTAGGCGTAAACGAAGCAGCTGCCTTTCTTTTTTGCGGTGATTTTTCCCGAGGAATTGACCGCGGCGATTTTCGGATTTGAGCTTTCGTACTTCATCTTGCGGTGAACGCTTACCTTAAGCTTCTTTGACTCGGGTACAGCTTTAGCCTTAAGCTTAAAGCTCTTACCCTTTTTAAGCTCAACCCTATCCTTCTTAGCGGCGGTAGTTACCTTTTTAAAGTTGCCGTTCTTACCGCCCTTAGTCGCGATATGTAGAGTTTTCGAGGTCGCGATCGACTTTCCGCTGCCGTTAAACGCGGTAACTAGATATTTATAGTAGGTGCCTTTAGCCAGCTTTTTCTGAGTATAAGAGGTCGAGGAAACGGTAGTAAGATAATCGTAACCGTATTTTTTACCGCACTTATTTCCGTAAACCGTATAGCTCTTAGCGCCCTTTACCTTATTCCACGAAATCGAAATTGAGTTTTTCTTAGCGCTCTTTTGCTTGGCGGATAGTATTCCGAAGGTTGAGCCCTTGGGGTCGCCGTCGTTTTTAAGCGACTTGATAAACTTATCTACCTGAGTTTTTGAGGCTCCGTCCGAGAGGTCTTTAATATCCGGCTCTGCGGGAGCAGGAGGATTATCTATGTCGCCGTTATCGGGTTGCGTCGTTTCGGGAACGGTAGCGTACTGTGTGGGGAAATAATCCTTATCGGTTTTAAAAGAGATAACATTAGAATACGGAGAATAAAACTCGCTTATAGTATCGGTATTATAGCCGTTTCGCTGAGAACAGAAGTAACGCGTCCTGAGCTCGATCTCGGTATCCTTATAAATCGGCTTGCCGTCACCCGCAAGAGCTAAAATATCAACAGTCAGTTTACCCGCTTTCGGAGTAAAGTCACCCTGACGTACGAGCCAGTTATCAGTACCCTTTATACGAGCCTCAGCCTCAATGCTTATAATTCCGCCGAAGCCTTCGACCTTAGTCATACCGTCAGCTAAATCCTCGGGGATAGTAAGAGTATACGCGGCTACGGGATATTCGTTAAAAATCTCGCCCGTGATGTATCCGTCGGAAATAATCGGCGCAGGTAAGGTTTTCTCGGTATAGGGAGTCCATTTTTCGCCGTCTTTTCCGTATGAGGCAGTATCAGACCAGTCGGAGAACATAAAGTAGTTAGCAGGATTACCCTCGTTATCGGTATAGCATACCGTAACATAGTAACGCATACGGGCATAAAGCGTATGCTTACTATAATCAATCGTGATATATGCTTCGCCTTCATCAGTATGCTTTATCTCATACTGACCTTCCTTTAGAACGTCCTTCATACCGATACAGTGAACGCCGTCCTCGAAGGTCTCGCCGTTCCAGCGGGTATCCGAAGGATCCTCGGGATTTCCCGCGTAACGCGTGATCCAGCAGGCGTTGGTCGTCTGAGAATACAAAAGCAAGGAAGTAACATCCCATTCGCAGGTACGCGGATGAGCATCCTTATCGTAGCCGATCCCGAAATAGCGTGTAGCTTCGTTATCATCCCAAAACTCGGTATGATGCCAGTCGTTTTTATCGTCGAGCGCCCAGTCGATCTGAGCGTTGATATAAAGGTCATCAACGCCTATTTCCTTAAAGAGCGCGGCTTTCTTATTCTCGTCCTCGCAGTCCTGCATAAAGCCTATCATATCCTTTTCCATACTGTAGGTAAGGTTGATATCTGTCTGGTCGTCCTGAGAAACCTTGCTCATAGAAACTGTCTTAGGAGGAATAAGCTCGAACGGAAGCTTTACTTTGCTGTCTGCGCCGGCAGGAATGACCGCGCAGGAAACGAGCAAAGCAAGTATAATTAATACAGCAGTGAATTTTTTCATAAAATCGCCCCACTTATTTTCATTTGCCTTAATTTTACCACATATACGTTCGGCAGGCAATCCAAAAATAAGCGGGGTAATTTGTGCAATTTTACTAAGGAATTTACGCCGCCGCATAAAGCGGCGGCGTAAGCTCTTTACTTTACTTTCAGCTTGACCGTCTTATAAACGGTTTTACTCTTGTAAGACTTATTGCCTTTAGCTTTTACTTTAAGCCTTATCCTATAGGTACCTTTTTTAAGCTTACCCTTTTTGATTTTGATAACGCCTTTTTTAGTAACCGTAAGCTTTTTATAGAGCTTTGAGCTTGTGCCCTTTTTAAGCACCTTAACCTTAACGGTACCCTTTGCGTTCTTAATCGAAAGCACCTTAACCTTCTGCTTTTTAACTTTAAGCTTCTTCGCTTTTACAGCCTTTTTCTTAGCCGTAACCTTAACCGGGTTGGACTTTTTAGTTTTAACCGTAGTCTTTTCGGTATCGCCGGAGGTTGCGGGAGCTTCGGTCGTTTCAACCGCTTCGGTTGCAGTCTGAGAGGTTGGCGCATGAGTTGTTTCGGGAGCCGCTGTTGTTGTTTCTGCGGCTGTGGTTGTCTCGGGAACTTCGGTAGTCGGCTCTGTTGCCGGAACCTGCTCGGTTGGCAACGTATTTTCCGCCGGTTCGGTAGTTTCAACGGTACTCGAAGCCGCTTTAGTTTTAATCGTAACAGTCAGCGCGCTCTGCACCTTTGTAATACGGTAGGTATTCTTAACGCCCGTATCGTCGGGGCCTTTAAGGTTTTTATAGGTGCCGTCAACGGTAATGCTGTCGATTTCATATCCGTCGGGTACAACTACGGTAAAGTTGACCTGACCGTCGCCTGTACTGTCGGGAACGCCTGAGGTGGAATTTCTCGATACAGCCGAGGTTACTCCCGTACCGCTCGCGGTCGTATAATCCTGAGTATCATATACATTTACGGAAGAGTTCTCATCGGTAACGAAGGTTACGTCATAACCCTTATCCTCTTCCTCGGTGCCGTCAAGCTTTGAGGTTGTCACATTCACAGTAAGGTTACCTGTAATCTTTGTAATACGGTAAAGATTATCGTTAGCAGATACAACCTTAAGGTTGTTGTAATTCTCGGTTTCGCTTACGGTAACGCTGTCGACCTTATAGTCGTCCGCAACAACTACGGCAAAGTTAATCTGACCGCTTCCGGTTCCGTCCGATTCGCCCGTATCGCTGTTTCTGGCTATTGCCGTTGTGACGTTGGTTTCGTCGGCTGTGGTGTAATCCTGCTTATAATATACGTTTATAGCTGCGTTAGCATCGGTGTTAAAGGTTGCCGTATAAACAGCTGAGTTATCAACCGAAGCGGTTGTTGCAATCTCATCCGACTCGGTGTACACGTTAGCGGAATTAAGCTTTGCGATAGTCTTTCTCTCAACCGCACTGCAATCCTGACAGGTATATTTCATAACGCCCGTACTGTCGGCGGAAGCTGCTTTTTCAACAACTCCGCTGTCCCAGTTATGCTCAAAGGCGTTTGACTTGCACTTTGTAATTTCTGATGCAGTTGATACGGAAGCGCTGTCTGAAGCTAAATCGGGACTAGTATAGAAAAGGAAGTTTATTCTTCTTACGAGCTTTTCGCTTCTTACAACATTTCCTTTTGAGCTGACATTAATCACCGTATTCGCGTTATAAGAGGTTGTGTTTCTGTAATATCCCTGATTTGCGGAAAAGCCGGCTTCCATTCCGGATGAGCCTGCGGCAAATACCGTAGCACCCTTTATTGTTATTGAACCGTCGGCGTCTATAGGAGAGTTATCCCCGCCGCCCTGCATAGAAAGTACGGTTATATCTCCGCCGAGTAGGTTAAGCGCTCCGTTGGAGTCGAGGCCGTCGCCTGTACAGTTAATATAGAATAAACCGCCGTAAATATTCAGAGAATAGTTTGAGCTTGAGGAAGCTGTCTGACCGCCGGGCTGACCGCCGGGCTGGCCGCCCTGTCCGGGACGGTTTCCGCCGGGTCTGAACTGATCCTGACCTCCGGGGTTTGTTTCGGAGCCGTTCGAGCTGCCGCCTGCCGCGTTTATGCCGTCGTCGGAGGCAACTACATAAAATTTGCCCGAATACGCGTTTACTACCGAGCCCTCAAGTCCCTCATAGCTTGAGTAAATATTTATTTCGGGGTCTCTCTCGTATCCGTTTTCGGTACCGAGAGTTAAGGTTGCGTCGGCGTGAACGCCGTCGTCGCCTGTATAGATATCAAAGGTACCGCCTGTTATATCAACATAGCCGTCGGAATGAACAGCGTCGTCGGCAGTATTTAGGTTGAATGTACCGCCCGTAATTTCGAGCGTATTGGTCGGGTTTTCGGTTGAGTCGTTATTGCCGGCGGACTTAAGTCCCTTACAGCTCATTGTATCTTTATTGAATGAGGAGGACTTATAGCCGTCGAGTGTTTTAATGCTAAAGGTGCCGTTGTTAATCGTAAGCCTTTCCGCGCCGACTATGCCGTCGCCCTGGGAGTTGATTGTAAAAGTACCGCCGTTGATTGTGACGGTTCCCGCTGAGGCTGTGTCGCCCTGATCGGGCTCGGACTTGATTCCGTCGTTGCCAGAACTTACGTTAAACGTACCGTCGTTTATAATAATGCTTCCGTCAAAGGCTATACCGTTATTAGCTGCCGTCGCCTCGATTGTACCGCCGTCAACGAGCAGCGAGCTTTCCGCCGCGCCTTTAATTCCGTTTTTAGCGTTTCCGACAGCCTTTAAAGTGCCGTCGCCGAAGATTGTGAGCTTTGAGCCGGATTTAACCTTAACCGCCGCGCCCTCAAAATCCTCGTTGGTTTCCTCGGTTGAGGCGTCCTCGTTATCGGTGAGCGTGGAGGTTCCGACGAGCTTCATCAATACCGAGCTGCTTTTCTTAACAACAACCGGAGCGGTCACAGCGGAAGTAAGCGTGAGGTTGTCGAGTATAAGGGTAACGTCCGTAAGACTTCCCTTAACCGCAATACTGCCCTCAGAGCAGCTTCCCTTTACACGGTAGGTGCCGTTCTCGGAGATTGTGAGGGTTGTGCCCTTGATTGTATAACCGCTGCCTGATACGGTTTCGGTTATACCGTCGTCTGAAAATGTGAGTGTCGCCTGCTCCTTTGAATAGGCTGAGGCCGTTGTCAGCGGAATAAGCGACAACAGCATTATCGCCGCGAGCAAAACGCTCAGCAGTTTTTTAGCGGATAATTTTGCAGTCATTTTTATTGCCTCCAATCAAATAATAAATGCTTTAAAAGTGTTTTATATCTGTTGTAATTATTAAAACATTAATTACTGAAAAAGCATTGAGCGAAATGTGAAAAATAAATGAATATATAATGAATATTTAAAAAACTCCAAATTTGTAATAATTCTTTATTATCTTTATTCTTCCTATTAAATGTGATAAAATATGTGTTGGTTTGTTTTATAGGAGGTCATATTATGAAAATTGGTTTTGATAATGACAAATATCTTGAAATGCAATCCCAGCATATCCGCGACCGAATCGCTAAATTCGGCGACAAGCTTTATCTTGAATTCGGCGGAAAGCTGTTTGACGATTATCACGCTTCGAGGGTACTCCCCGGCTTTAAGCCCGACTCAAAGCTTCAGATGCTTATGCAGCTTAAGGACGAGGCGGAAATCGTAATCGTTATTAACGCGGACGATATCGAAAAAAACAAGGTTCGCGGCGATTTAGGAATAACCTACGATTTAGATGTACTGAGGCTTATTGACGTTTTCAAGAGCCGCGGACTTTATATCAACTCGGTTGTGCTTACACGCTTTAACGACCAGCCGACGGCGATTAAATTCGAGAAGCGCCTTCTTGACAACGGCATTAACGTTTATCACCATTTTTCAATTCCCAATTATCCTACCGACGTAGACCTTATCGTCAGCGATAACGGTTACGGCAGAAACGAGTATGTTGAAACCTCCAGAAAGCTCGTTGTAATAACCGCTCCGGGCCCCGGCTCGGGTAAAATGGCGGTATGTCTTTCCCAGCTTTATCACGAGCATAAGCGCGGAGTTAAGGCAGGCTACGCCAAATTTGAGACCTTCCCTATTTGGAACATTCCGCTTAAGCATCCGGTTAACGTTGCCTACGAGGCGGCTACAGCCGATTTAAACGACGTTAATATGATTGACCCGTTCCACCTCGAGGCTTACGGAATTACTACCGTTAACTACAACAGGGATATTGAAATCTTCCCCGTACTGAATACGATGTTCGAGCTTATTTTAGGCGAGTCGCCGTATAAGTCCCCGACGGATATGGGCGTAAATATGGCAGGAAACTGCATTATAGACGACGAGGCGGTCTGCTACGCCGCCAATCAGGAGATTATCCGTCGTTACTACGCGGCGCTTTCGAATCAGACCAAGGGCGTAGGCTCTAACGACGAGGCGTTTAAGATTGATATTCTTATGAAGCAGAGTAAGCTCTCCACCTCGGACAGAAAGGTTATCGCGCCTGCGCTTGAAAAGGCGGAGGAAACCGGAGCGCCCGCGGCTGCGATTGAGCTCGCCGACGGAAGAATAATCACCGGTAAGACCACAAATCTGCTCGGAGCCTGCTCGGCAATGCTGCTTAACGCGCTTAAGTCGCTCGCGAATATCCCCGACGAGGTTGATATTCTCGACGCGGCGGTTATCGAGCCTATTCAGAAGCTTAAAGTCGGCAGCTTCGGTTCAATCAATCCGCGCTTGCATACGGATGAGATTCTTATAGCGCTCTCGATGTCCGCGGTAACCAATCCGACAGCAAAGCTCGCTATGGAAAAGCTTCCCCAGCTCCGCGATACCGAGGCTCACGCTTCCGTAATTCTTTCGGAAACCGATAACCGTATTCTTAAGAAGCTCGGTATAAGAGTTACTACTGAGCCCACATACGAGACTAAGCGCCTTTACAGAAAACAATAATAAAACTCACCGGTCGGGAACTAATTTTTTCCCGATCGGTTTTTCTTATAAAAGACAGACAAGAAAGCGTGCGTCGTATATCCATCGCTCGTGCGCACGCAGGGCGCAACTGAGCGGGAAATATAAAATGTTTTTTTACTTTATAAGGAACGCAGTTTCTTATAAAGCAAAACAAGGGACGGCATAAAGCCGTCCCTTTAATAAACTATGTCTTAATTATTCAGTTCTCTTTCTGCGTGTTACGAACATAACGCCTGCAGCTGTGAGCATAACGCCTGCGAGGATAAAGAAGATTGTATCTTCCTCACCGTCGGAACCGGAGCCGGAGCTGTTAGAGGAGCTGCTGCCTGAGTAGCTGCTGCCGCTTGATGAACCTGAGCTGGAGCCGCCGCCGGAGGAAATGTGACCGCCGTTATTCTTAATAGCTTCCTTTTCTTTCTTAGCCTTATTCTCATCGATCTTAGCGTTCTTCTGAGACGGATAAGCCTTCTTGAAAGCGTCCTCGAGAATCTTCTTCATCTCGGGCTCGGAATCAGTACCCTGCTTGTTGAGGATGTAAGCATATACATCAAGGATATCCTGAGAAGTCTTGATGTTGAACTTCGGGAAAGCCTTAGCAAGAGCGTCAACGGGCTTTACGAACTTACTTGTGTAGTAAGTGGGGAGCCAGTCGCCGATAACCTCAGTACCCTTCTCATTCGGACAGAGCTTAGAACCAACGATGTTACCGATGGATGTGAAAGCAAGGTGGGGGCCGTAAGAACCGCTGTTCTTAGACCATACAGCCTCGTCAGCCTTCTTCTCGGAGTCAACGGGGTTCTCAATTAACTTACCTGTGAGCTTAGCTGTATCGCCGATACAAGCCTTACCGAAAGTACAGTCATAAGTCTGCTTACCTGTATTAGCACTGAAGATAATGCAGTAATCCTGACCGTTCTGGAGGCCGCCGGAAAGCTGAGTTGACTGGCTTAATGTATCGATATCATAGGAGTACTTTGTGCCGCCTTCGCTTGTGCACTTTTCCTTCTTAGCCTGCCAACCGAAGAAAGCGTCGCCGCCTCTTTTCCAGATATGACAGTAAACGATTGAAACGTTCTTCCA
>CAJOFK010000005.1 GCA_905234015.1 uncultured Ruminococcus sp. | reverse complement strand
TTTACTCTCTCATATTTTTACACGGTTGAGAGATAGACCGAGGCAGAGCGTTTCGCTTATTCTGCTTAATCTCAAATTTTTACACGGCAGAGAGGTAAGCCGAGACGGGGCTGTCGCCTGATCCGCATAATGCTGATTGTTTTAGGCTAAAAACTTCCAGCTCGTCTATTATATCAAATATGTTTTAAGTTGTCAATTTATTAATTTAAATCATTACGGAAATATTAACCCTTACCGGAGAAAAGTTTCGCAATACCACCGGGACAATTTTTTAACGGTCGGCTTCAAATCCAATCGGGCAAGCCGATAAAAAAGGAACTACTCGGTGAGTAGTTCCCTTTTTTGGCCTGCCCGACTGGATTTGAACCAGCGATCTACAGAGTCGGAGTCTGTTGCATTATCCAGCTGTGCTACGGGCAGAGGTGTTAAACTGTTACCAGACTATTTTACACTAAAATCGGGAAAATGTCCAGCGTTAAAGCTGTAAATTAAGAGCTTCCCAGTTTTCGTAAGCCTTATCGAGCTCGAGCTGTTTTTCCTCGAGTGCCTGCGTAAGCTCCGTAAGCTTCTCAAAGTCGCTTACGACCTCGTCCTTTTCCAGCTCGGCGTTGAGCGCCTCAATTTCGACCTCCAGCGTTTCGACGAGCTGCTCCGCTTTTTTAATATCGTTTTTCAGCTTGCGCTCACGGGCGCGCTTTTGCTTTTCAAGCGTATAATCATTAGGCTGTTTAGCCTCTTTTACGCTGACTTTTTCAACCTCAACGGGGCTTTTCGCGGTTCTCTCGAGGTAGTAGTCGTAGTTTCCGAGATATTCGGTTACTCCGTTTTCATCAAGCGCGAGAATACGGGTTGCGAGCTTGTTTATAAAATAACGGTCGTGGCTTATAATCAGCATAGTTCCCGCGTAATCGGCGAGCGTTTTTTCGAGCTGTTCGCGCGAGGCGCTGTCGAGGTGATTTGTCGGTTCGTCAAGCAATAGAAGATTTGAGCCGTCGAGCATAAGCTTTAGTAAGCTCACGCGCGCGCGTTCGCCGCCGCTCATCTTTTTAAGCGGCTTAAATACCTCGTCGCCCTTGAAAAGAAAGCTTCCGAGGCAGGTTCTCAGCTTCGTTTCGGTCATATCGGGGAAGGTATCCCAGATTTCGTCAAGCGCGGTTTTCTCGAGATTCAGATTGCTCTGCATCTGGTCGAAATACCCGGCGTCAACCTGCGCGCCGTAGTCAATGCTGCCGCTGTCAAACGCCATCCTGCCGAGCAGCATATTGAAAAGCGTCGTCTTTCCGCAGCCGTTTTCGCCGATAATAAATACGCGTTCGCCGCGCTTTATATGAAAGCTGACGTTTGAAAAAAGCTTTTTATCGCCGAAGCTTTTTGAGAGCCCTTCGGCAATCAGCACATCCTCGCCGCTTTCTCTTTTAATATCAAAACGCATATGAATGCTCTCGAGCATAGCCTCGGGAGTAACGAGCTGAGCCTTGATTCTGTCTGCCTGCTTTTGCTTGCTGGCGGCAGTTATATAATTGCGCTCGGTGCCCCAGCGCTTCTGCTGTTCAACAATACCCTCAATGCGTTTGATTTCCTTTAAATCGTTTTCGTATTTATGCCGCAGGCTTTCGGTATACGCCTGCTTTTTGCGCTTGAACTCGGTATAGTTGCCCTTATACATCATAGTTTTTCGGTTTTCGAGCTCAATCGTCTTGTTGGTGACGTTATCGAGGAAGTAACGGTCGTGGCTGATAATCAGCATAGAGCCCTTAAAGTCCTTGATGAAGTTCTCAAGCCAGTTGACGGAGCTTATGTCGAGGTGGTTGGTGGGCTCGTCAAGCAGCAGGAAATTTGAGCGCGAAAGTAAGAGCTTTAAAAGGCTGAGCTTTGAGCGCTGACCTCCGGAGAGCTTTCCGGTAGGCATAGAAAAGTTCTTTTCCTCAAATCCGAAGCCGATAAGCGCGGAGCGGGTGCGAGCCTTATAGGTAAGACCGCCGAGACGCTCGAACTGTTCAATAAGCGCGGTCTGCTTTTCGATATTCTCGGGAGTGGGGTAGTTGCCGACGAAAATATTGAGCTTCTCGATTTCCGCTTCCATATCGACAAGATACTGAAAGCCCGATAAAAGCTCGTCGTAAATACTGCGCTCGGGATGAGTGCAGGCGTGCTGCTCCATATAGCCCACACAGGTGCTGCTGCCGATTACAACCTGACCGCCGTCGGGTTCGAGCTCGCCGTTAATTATGCGGAACAAAGTGGTTTTACCCGCGCCGTTAGCGCCGATAAAACCTACCTTATCGCCCTTTTCAATCTCGAAGGTTACGTTCTCGAAAAGGTTGCGTTCTATGAAATTTTTGCTTAAATTATGTACGCTTAATTCAGCCAATTTTTAAATATCCTCATTAAGTTTTTGTTCTATGTTGGAGCGGAAAGTGCTTTTGTCATTTAGAGTTTTGCCCAAAATCATTATACCACATTCCGTCACTCAGGATGACAATGCTATTCCGCTCCCGCGGCTCGCGGGCTAGAAGCCGTTTCTTAATAATTCTTTATTAGAAATATGGAACTCGGCGTATTTATTCAAATCACTCAGCGTGATTTCGTGTCCCATAATACGCGTCGACAGGGGAGCAAGCTCCATAAAATCGCCATAGTGATTGGTGAGATATTCCTTGTATTTAGCGGGAACCGGCATTTTGTAACCGTTGAAATCGAGTCGGATTTCGTTATCAAGGAAGGTTTTATCAAAACCGCCCTTGTGAACGCTTTTACCCATTCCGTCGTAGAGGTATCGCGCCTTCTTTTTATGCTTAAACATCTCGAGCGTAAAGAGAAGCATTCTCATCGAGAATCGCAGCGGGAAAATCGTCTTGCAGAAATCCGTAATAACCGACTGGAACCTGTTTCCGTTATCGGCTTTTCTGTGATTCCATTTATTGAATACGCACGCAAGCCAGAACAGCGTAAGCTTGCTGTGAATTTTCTGACCGAGCTTTGAGTTAGCGGTTTTATCGTGACAGAAAATATCGAAGGCGAAGCCGTTGTTCATACCCTTGTGATTTTTTGAGAAGTCGGTTGCGAATACCGTGTCGGTAAGGCGCAGCTTCGCGTAGGCGTAGTTATATCTCTTATTCTTTTTAGGATCCTCAAGTATCATACCCTCGGGGAGCTCTGCCGGAGCAACCTCAAGGAACTTGTCGTAATCCTCGCGGAGCATCATAATATCAACGTCGTCATCCCAGGGGATAAAGCCCTCGTGACGCGCGGCTCCGAGTAGAGTTCCGCCGCCGAGGTACCAAGTTATGTTGTGGCGCCTGCAGATGTTATCAACCTCGATAAGATACGCCATAAGCACCTGCTGGATAGCCTCAAGCCGTCCCATATGCTCGTGAGCAAAACGGAAGTCGTCAACGTTGCCTTTTTTATAGCTCATAACGCAGAGCTCCAGCGCGGTAGTTAAGTCGACAGAGGGTTTAAAGCCGTCGAAAATAAGCTTTCCGCAGTTGAGCTCATTGCCCTCGAATGAGCCGTTTTCTTTCATTTTTATCTTAGCTGAGCTTCCGAAAATATCGTGAAGCATAGCCGCCATAGTTCCCGTGGATACGGCGCAGTCCGCTCCCGCGACATTATAAACGCCGCGTATTTTCTTATCATAGAGCATATAGAGAGCGTTGAAAACGTCCGTCATATATATGAATGAAACCTTGTTTTCCGTGGAATAAAGCTCAATCTCCCTGCCTTCGGCTACAGCCCTGAAAACGTCCTCAACGCCGTTGTGCGCGCCGATTCCGCCGCCTAAGATAACGCCTGTTCTCAGAACGGCGCTTTTTGCGGGATTAGTCTCACGGGTGAAGGTGCTTTCGATTTCACGCATAAGCTGAACTGCCAAATCATCGGGCGAGGCTTTTCCGAATTCACCCTCGGCGAAGGCGCGGAATTTGTTTTCACCCTTACCGTAAACGCGGCTGTCGGAGAGCAGAAATACCCTTTCAACCCTGCGCTTTTTCGCGAAGGTTAAAACCTCGTTAAGCGCGGAAATCTCTGTTTTATACGTTTCAAACGCCGGTTTAATTTCCGCGGCGCAGACGCCTGTATGAATAACGATGTCGATTTTCTGCTTAATTTCGTCGATATAGTCTATGCTGTTGTAAATCAGGTCTTCACGCTCGAGCGCGCCGGGGATGATTTTACTCTCAAAGTCACTTTCGGGTGAGCATAAAAATACCTTCGCGCCGAGCTTGAGCTTGTCGTTGAGACACATAATCGTGTAAGCGAGCGTGAGCGCGGCTTCGTGACCTGAGATAAGAATGGATTTATTTTTAAGTTTTTCGGGCTTTTTTTCAGCCATAGCCGGGCTCATTGCCCAGTCGAACTGAAATACGTTTAGAAGCTCCTTCATCAACACTTCGCTCACCTCATTTCTTGCTTTCGTAGAGAATCTTCGCCGCTTTTACTATGCCGTCCTGAAGCTCAACCTCTGGTGATATGCCGAGCGATTTCAGTTTTGAAATATCGAGCACCTTAACCGTAGGAGCCATAGGGGAGAGAGTGTGCGGCTTTTCCTTATACACAATCTTTAAATCAAGATTTGAAAAGAGCTTTACGCAGAACTGCGCGAAGATATGAACGCTCGAAGCCTTAGCCGAGGCAATATTATAAATATCGCCGGGCTTGTCGTCAAGCAGTACCTTTAAAACCGCTGAGGCGGCGTCGGTGACGTAAATACAGCTCTCGAGAGCGCCGTCGTTTTTTTCGATTTCAATGTCATTTTTATCTATGACATCAGTCAGAATATCAAAGTATTTTTTATCGCAGCCCTTTTTCATTGCGCCGTAAACGGAGCACATACGGGTAAGCTTTATATCCCTGCCGTACTGTTTAACGAGCGCGAGCGCGGCGCTTTCCGAGCAGCGCATAGACTGAATATCGGGATTTTCGCCGCAGCAGTCGTTATAGCCGATATCGCCCTCGTAGATTTTATCCCTGCCGTTGAATACGTCGCCGTAGACTGAGCTTCGGGAGTTTATTACGGCGCGGGCGTTGTTTTTATTGATAAGCTCAAACATATTAAGAGCCGAAATATCGTTTATAAGCGGCTTAAGGCTGATAACGCAGTCTGCCCCGGTCGTAAGAAGGTTTGAGTAATCCTCGCTTACGGTGAAGTCTATATCCTCGCGGTAGGTGAGCTTTCCGTACTGCTTGAAAATATCGTCGCTGCTGTCGACCGCGATAACCTTGATTTTAGTATCGTAGAGGTCGTTCGAGATAAGAAAAGCGCAGGTAAGGTAAAAGCCCAAAAGCTCTCCCGCGCCGGTAATAAGCACGGTTTTCCCCTTAAACTCGTTTAGGTTTACGTCGCTTTCCGTAACACGAAGAATATCGCTGTACAGCTCGTAATTAAGTAAGGTGTTAACTTCCATAATAATCGACATAGCCTTTCCGCCCACAAACAGTCATTTAAATTCTCTACATCCTTACCGTGGGCGGATAAGGCGTAAAGTGGCGATTAAGTCATTGCTCGTTGTCCCGCAGGGACAAACTGAGCGGACAACATAAATCCTGATAGTGTGAATTTTCACACTATCTGCTCCTGTTGCTATAACAACAGCCGGCTCGAAACTCAGTCCGAAGCCGGCGTTAAATTACTGATCAAATCCTGTTTTATCCGCGCTGCCGTATTTTTCGATACGGTAGTTTTTAAGGTCCTCAGTATACTGCGCAAGCTCTGCCTCAAACTGTTCAAGACGCTTCTGATGCTTAGGCAGTACGTTTTTAGCCGCCTCGATATCCTCCTCGTTATCGGAGGTAGCGATAAGCTTTTCAAGCTGAGCGATACGCTTTTTACGGCGCTCAATCTGCATCTCGCGCTTGTCGGTAATATATACAAGACGGGTTTCGGGAGTAGGACCGTCAAAAATTATCTGTCCCTTTTTCATATATATCGCGCGTTCGCAGATTTCCTCAACCTGAGCGGCGTTATGGCTTACGAAAAGTACGGTAACGCCCGTTTCGATAATCTCGCGGATTTTATTCTTACACTTAGCCTTAAACGCGGCGTCGCCAACCGCCAGAGCCTCGTCAACTACGAGGATATCAGGCGAGATGTTTACGTTTATAGCGAAGCCGAGACGCATTTTCATACCGCTGGAGTAGGTTCTTACGGGCTGGTCGATATAGTCGCCGAGCTCGGCGAAGTCAACTACTCTTTCCTCAATAACCTTAATCTCATCGTCGGTTAAGCCGAGGATATAGCCCTTAAGGTAAATGTTCTCTCGTCCGGTCATATCGATTGAGAAGCCCGCGGTAAGCTCAAGCAGAGCCGCAACCATTCCGTGAACCTCAACGGTACCCTCGTCGGGAAAGTTAACGCCCGTAACGGTTTTAAGCAGGGTGGATTTACCGCAGCCGTTATCGCCCATAATACCGACAGCCTCGCCCTTGCGTATTTCTAAGCTGACGTGGTCGAGCGCGCGGTGAAGAGTCGGATGCTTCGGCTTTATAAAAAGCGCGCGGAAGCGTTCCTGGTCGCTTTTATAGAGAGTGTAGGTCTTACATACATTATCGAATTTTATGACCGGCTTTGAGTCCATATCGACTTCGACACGGTCCATATTTTCAAAAAATTCACTCATAATGTTTCTCCTTTATACGCTTAAAGTACGTTTAAAGTACATCGGGGATTTTCTTTCTCAGACGGTTGTAGTTATATACACCGAGGAAGAAGAGCACAATAAATTCCGCAAGGAAAATAAAGAACTCAGTCTTAAACTCGAAGAAGAACCTGTTGTAAAGGAAAGCGTTCCTGTAGCCGTTAACGAAGAAGTTAATCGGGTTAAAGAGCATAATCTTATCAAGAGGAGCGGGCAGGTCGTAGGAGTTGTAGATAACGCCCGTAAGCCAGAATATACCCGACATAATGGAAACGATAGCGTTTTCCATATCGCGGCTGAACGCGCACATCGGCGCCGTGCTCCACGAAAGGAACAGGAAGAACAGGAACATAAGCGGCATATAGAAGAAAATCTGAAGGTTATACCAGCTTGTACCCCACATAAGCGACACAATAACGTACATAATAAGCGATAATGCAAGATGCACATACAGACGCGCTATCGAGGTGAAGGTCATAATAGTCGAAACAGGGAAGTTGATTTTAGTAACATACTGCCTGTTAAGTCTTATTTCCTTAGCGCCCTTGGTTATACTTTCCGAAATAAAGAACCACGGAATAAAACCTACGAGCATAAATAGGAATCGGTCGAAGGAAAGAACATGGTCGTGAATCAGAACGTCAACATGTCCGAGTTTTTTAATACCGATTGAAAACGCGAACCAGTATACGAATAGGGTAAAGGCGGGTTTTACTACAGCCCAGAACGGACCGATAGCCGCGCCCTTATATGTTTTTATAAGCTCGGTTTTGGCGAGTACGAAAATCTGCTTGCCAAAGTCCTTGTGTTCGTTGATAATATCTCTCAGAAAAACTATTACCATCGCCCCCTGTTTCATAAAAAGTCAATGAATTACAATTATCCTTTTAACACTTTTATTATATACTATTTACAGTATTTGTCAATTAAAAAAAACAATGACGGATATTCAAATCCGCTATTATTTTTGTTATATATTACTATATTATTGAGGGCAAAGGGGTAAGGGCGAAGGGCTAAGGACAGAGCGGTAGGGGGTAAGGGCTAAGGGCAGAGAGAGTATTTAAAGGGTGAAGAGGTTCGGAATAAGGAAAACCCACCGGAAAACCGATGGGTTTAAAGTTTAAAATATTACTGCCAGCCGCTGTTATTATCGTAGGTTCCGCCCGAGGAGGGAACATCGAGGTCACCGGTCTGTTTTTCGCCGTTGTTGCTGAAGATACATTTATCCATTCCCTCGGGAATCAGGTAGGTGTAATTACCGTCGTCGCCCTGTTCCATAGGAACTCCGGGCCATGGGTTGGGGCCTGAGGAACCGGTCCAGAAATAGATGTACGGGCTATCCCAGTTTGCGGAGTTTTTAAGATAAACTCTTACGCCCTTTTCGTCGGGAGCCTGAGTTTCGGGTTCTGTCGGAGCGTCTGTGGGAGCTTCTGTTACTACAGGTGCGTCAGTCGGTGCCTGAGTAGCGGGAGTAACGCTTCCCGAGAAGGGCTGGCCTGTCTTTGAGTTATGCTCGAGCAACGCGAGGTATTTCTGAATGCAGGTTGCGTCCTTAATCGAAATACCGCTGTCGCCGTTTACGTTAGCGTAGGGCTGACGCGCCGCGCTGATTATCTCAATATCGGCTAAGTGCTTCTGAATAGCTGTAGCGTCCTTGATTGAAACCTTGTTGTCGCCTGTTACGTCGCCGTAAATGCCGTCGCCGGGTACGGGAGCTTCGGTTGCCTGAGTCGGTCCCTGAGTAACGGGCTGAGTTGCGCTTGTTGCGGGCTGAGTCGTTGCCTCAGTCGCGGGAGTTGAGCCGGAGGCGTTTTCTACGAGGATTGTGCCGTTTGAGCCGCTCGAGAAAGTTACCTTGCCGCCTGATACTGTAGCTGTCTTGCCGTCGTAATAGTTTCTTACAACTGTTCCGTCAGAGAATGTGCCGGAAAGCGTGATAGTTACGTTAGAGTTGTTTGAAGCGCCGATAACGCACGCTACGCTGTCCTTAACGCCGTTCTTGTTGTAATTACGGGCGAACGCGGTACCGTTAGTCGCGCTTAAGTTCGTGTGCGATCCTGCGCCTACCGCAACGTGCTTGTTACGGAACTGACCTACCTTCTGCCAGTGAGCGAGGAGGTTCTTATCCTGACTGCTCCAGTTCATATCGCTTCTGAGGTTATGGTCCTCGAATGCGTTAGCGAGAGGACGGTTACACTCGTCGCCGTAGTAAATCTGAATTGCGCCGGGCAGAAGCTGGAACGCCGAGCCCTGGTAAGCCATATTGTTACGGCAGAGAGTAGTATCGTGAGAGGAAAGATAGGAGAGTACGTTGAATTTATCGTTAGTATTAATCTTGCCTGCGTAGTCGGCGTAAAGGCTGTTGATTGAGCCCTTATCGGGAACGCCTCTTCCGCTTGCGTTAAAGGATTTAGAGTCGTCGTTAAACGAGAAGTTAATCATCGAGTCGAAGCCGCCCTCGGTGTAGAAGCTGTCGTAGTTTACATAGTGGGGGAAACATTCGCCTGTCATCCAGAAGTCCTCGTCCCAGTCAGCGCCGGGCTTAGTCGGGTTCTTGCTTCTCCAGGTCTTAAGAGCCTTAAGTCCCTGCTCCTTAAGAGCTTTCCAGCTCGCGAGCTCAACGTGCTTTGCGGTATCGCAGCGGAAGCCGTCGATTCCGTATTTCTCAACCCAGCTTGTGAGCCAGTATACGAGATAGTTTCTTACGGTCTTTGACTTGCCTGAGGAGAAGAAGGTATTCAGCTCGGATTTTTTCTTAGAGAGAGTACCTTCCTTATTCCACTTGGTCTGGAGATACTGAGGAATATCTACGGTAGCGCCGTTTTCGGTCTTAACGTCGGGGAGGTAAGCGAGGTTCTTTGTGAGGTCGTCGCCGCCGCCTTCCTGATATCCGCCGCCGAGTCCGGCTCTGATCCACTGCGGTCCCCACCATTTAGTCCAGCTTGAATCATAGTAGTCGATAAAGGAGTGGTAGCCGTTATCGGAGCTGTCGGTGATTGTATGGTTATAGTACGGAGTCTGCCAGCCGTTCTTAAGCTTACCGAAGCCGTACTCGCTCATATCCGCGAGGGTGTTATAACCAACGTGGTTCATAACGACGTCGAGTACAATTCTTATACCCTTCTTATGAGCCGCTTCTACCATCGTCGCGAACTCCGCTTCGGTGCCGTAAGCCTGGTCAACCTGAGAGAAGTCTGCGGCATAGTAGCCGTGGTAGGAGTAGTGCGGGAAGGAATTTGTTTTACCCGAACCTGCCATAACGTAACCGTGAGTCTGCTCGTAAGGAGCCGTAATCCACAGCGCGTTTACGCCGAGGTCGGTAAAGTAACCGTCGTTGATTTTCTCGGTGATACCTACGAAGTCGCCGCCGTGGAACGCGCCCGCGTTGGAACGTCCGTAAGCGGGGTTGCCGCTCTGGTCGAGGTTTCTCTTATACGCGTGGTCGTTCGAGGATTTACCGTTCTTAAAACGGTCGGTGAGCAGGAAGTACACCGAAGCGTTGTCCCACGAGAAGTCGTCCGCGCTTTTAACGGTTCCGGCTGAAGCGGCAGCTTTAGAGGTATCCGCCGCCTGAGCGATAGGCGCGAGACAGAACGCTGTCGCCGCTATTGCCGCGCAGAGCACAACGGCGATAATTTTTTTCTTAATAAAATCCATCCTTGAAATCATTCCTTTCAAAACTTCTGATAAATTCATTATAACAAAAAGGTGAAAAAAAATATATGCACGTTTTAAACAAATTATTTTAAATTTTCCGAATAATTTTAATGTTTTATTTTCGAAGATATTCTGAATTATAAAATCCCTTACGGCAATACTTTATGTAGAAATCATAAGGGAGTGTAATTTTGCAGTATAACAAGGTCGAAATTTGCGGAGTGAATACCTCCGAGCTTACGGTGCTTACGGAAAAGGAAAAACGCGCGCTTTTAGAGAAAATAAAAAACGGCTCAAAAGCCGAGAAAAAGTCCGCCCGCGAGAGGATGATAAACGGAAATCTGAGGCTTGTGCTCTCGGTTATAAGGCGGTTTGCCGGGCGCGGAGAAAACCCCGACGATTTATTTCAGGTCGGGGTAATAGGGCTTATTAAGGCGATAGACCACTTCAACCCCGATATGGACGTAAGGTTTTCAACCTACGGTGTACCGATGATTATCGGAGAGGTCAGGCGCTATTTAAGGGATAATAATCCCGTAAGGGTGTCGCGCTCAATGAGGGATATCGCGTATCACGCAATGCAGGTAAAGGAAAAGCTCATAAACGAGATGAACCGCGAGCCTACCGTTGAGGAAATTTCTGAGAAGCTTGAGCTGCCGAGAGATACGGTGGTGCTGGCGCTCGAGGCTATTGCGGAGCCCGTATCGCTTTACGAGCCGATATTTTCCGACAGCGGAGAGACGGTCTACGTTATGGACCGAATCGGCGATAACTGCGACGATAAGGACTGGCTCGACGAAATCTCGATGAAGGACGCAATAAAAAACCTCAGCGACCGCGAAAAGAAAATAATCGGGCTGAGGTTCTTTAAGGGCAAAACGCAGATGGAGGTTGCTTCGGAAATCGGAATCTCGCAGGCTCAGGTGAGCCGAATCGAAAAAAGCGCCCTGAGTAAAATCAAGAATTAAATACTGCTTCGATTTCCGCTTCGGTAGAAAATCCGTTTGAAGCTCCGTCGCTTCCGATTTTAATTCCCGCGAAAACAACGGCTCTCTCTAAAGCCTCGCGGGGATTTTTTATTTTAAGATAATAATGCAGAAACGCTGAGAACAGCGCGTCGCCCGCGCCGACTGTATTTACGGGCTTAACGCCCTTATACGCCGGAATAACGCATATTTCGCCGCTTTCGCCGTCAAGGAGCACAGCGCCGTTTTTGCCCATACCGATGACGATGATTTTGTTATTATAGCGGTCGTGAAGCTTTTTAATAAAAGCTTCGGCAGGGCAGGGGAGGTTTTCGTCGCTTAAAAAGAGGATGTCGGCGTTTTCCATAAAATCACGGTTATAGTCGTCCTCGATATCGCTGAGCACATGAACGTCGGTGGCGGTTAAAACGCCGTAATTCCCGGCGCTTTTAATAAGTCCGCGGTTAAATTCGATGTTGCACAGCACCGCCGCCTCGCAGCTTTTAAGGGCGTTTTCGGCGGATTTAATATCAATGCTCTGCTCCTGAATATCCTTTAAATCGCAGTAAATCTGACGCTTTCCCTCAGCGTCGTAAAGCACGGCGGATACGGGAGTGCTTTTCAGGCTTTGCGAAATGTTTTTGCTGTCGATACCGTCCTTTTTCATCCGCGCGAGAATTCGCTCGCCTTCTTCGTCGTTTCCGATAAAGGAAAGGAGATTTACTTCTCCGCCGAGGGCTTTTAGCGCCTTCGCGATATTATAGCCTACCCCGGAAACGTTTGAATTAATTCCGAAAAAATTAAAATCAATAGGGAAGTAGTCAATCGGAAATCCGCGCACGGCTACCGTAGTTTCAATATTCACAAGCCCCGAAACAAGTATTTTCATTTTAAGCCCTCCTGCATCATTAATTTTATACAAGTTAATTATATCGTAAAGCGTGCTTATAAGCAAGCGTAGTCCCGAACCCGAGTTAACCGGATTCGGGTTTTTTCTTATCGGGAAAATAAAGAATAAGCCTGACGAAAAGAATAAAATCAGGACGAAATTAAGTATGAATTCAGGGTATGGCAGCAGTGAATAATTATTGACAAAAACCCTTATGCATATATATATTATATACGATACAGCGTATAAACAGTAGTTATTTGTAGGTTGTTACAAAATTATTTCGACTGGTTCTAAAAGGGAAAATCGTTATGTTTTAGGAAATCTTTAATTTTTTCTCTATGATAAAATTTTTTAATAATAATATGAATCAGTATGTTAAGTAACCGGGTGATTTTTGCAATGAATATTAACGACATAGCATTTCCACGAAAAGTCAATGCGAAAATTGATAAAGAAAAATGCAGAGTAGAACTTTTTTCAGAGGGCGAGAACAGCGGAAAAATTATCGCGTATTATCCGATTGAAAATCTTCAGATTTACATTTATGAAATTAACTGCGGCGAGGTTCCCGATTTGCGGGAGCTGGGGCTGAGGATGGATTATACGGGACGTTATATGCGAATCCTTGTTTGCAGAAACGGCCGCGGCGAGTTTATCGAAAACGGCGTAAGCCTGAATTTATCCGGCGGAGAGTTTGCGCTGAAAGCCGGTATCGAAGGTGTAAACAGTTTTTCTTTTACCGCCGACAACTTAGTCGGAATTGAGATGGTATTGCAGGATAATAAAGCCGTTAAGGAAAGCTTTATGCTAAAAATCCTTGACGAGGCTTTGAGATATATAAATATTTCACAGGAAGAATTCCAAAGAAAAAAATGGTATTTCTCAAACTACAGTGAAGAAACCGAAAAAGCTGTTGAACATCTGCTCGCTAACTGCGAGAACAGTAATGACAGTACGGCTATTATGATAAACGCAGCTGAAATTGTTTACAATCTCGGCAACGATTATAAATATCATAATTTTAAAGAACGAACATATCCTACGAACTTGCAAAAAACAGTCGCGCAGGATATGCACCGTCAATTGACAGAAAACTATTATGAACGGCTGACTGCCGGAATGTTTGCCGAAAAATACGGTTTAAGCGATACTACCGTAAAGAAATATTTTAAAAACGTTTACGGTTACTGCTTTAAGGAATATAAAACTAAGGTGCGTATGGAAAAAGCCGCCGAGCTGCTTGTTGCAACCGATATGAAGCAGGTTGAAATCGCCCTGGCTGTAGGTTATTCCGCGCAGGCTAAGTTTATCGGCGCGTTTAAAAAGTATTATAAAACAACCCCCTCGCAGTACCGCCGGATTAAAAAGCTCGGCAATCTGAGCGGGGAATAGAAATTATAAGTTTTGGTATATGTTTATTGTTTTGTGCAGTCCTTCATAGCTGCGCCTCAACGAATTACTGCTGTAAGTTAGGAGGATGATTATGGTCAGAATGCTCATCACGAAAAAAGCGCTTGGAATAACCGCCTTACTGCTGGCGTTAATCCTTTTGCTTAATATCATTACTCCGGTTATGCCGGAGGTTTTAAAAGAAGCCGTTTCACCGGATTCGGATGATTACACGTTAACGGACGTTGTAAAAGACGATGACAGCGCAATAACGACTTTATCCGAAAAATCTCAGTTTGCCTACGATGACGGCAGAATTTTGATTTATAACTACTCTCAGCTGTCGATGATAGGCAGCGGAGAAAGCGTTACATACGACGACGGCGTTACCGCGGTTTACTCGGCGGACGCTGAGTATAAGCTCGCGAGGGATATTCCGCTTCCGCGTCATACGCTGTGGCAGCTTCCCGAAAACTTTACGGGTACAATCACGGGTGAAGAGCAGGAGGACGCTCCGCTTTATGATAACGATAAAGAGGCAGTATATCTTTATCATCCTTATCAGCTCGCCGTTTTAGCGATGGATAACGCAAACAGCCAGCCTGTTATGAGCGGCGACGCTTATGAAAAGACCTTCGGCTCGGGTAAGGTTATTTGTACGGATGAGGAAGAAAATAATTATCTTACCTACGGCGATAATCATAATTATGTCGTTTCAGCTTCATTTACGTCGGAAATATCCGAGAAGCCTGTTTCTGTTGTAAGTGAGAATAAGAATAATTCAAAGGCTTCGGCTAAGGTCAGCAAAACTGTTGTCGGCACAGCTCCCGACGGACGTGATTTTGCAGGTCAGGTTGTTAAGGAAATCGACGGCGAAAAGTATATCCTTATCGGAAACGAGGACCAGCTCCGCGCTATCGGTACGGATAAGGACGTTTATTCCGCAATTTATGAAATTACCGCGGGTACAGCTAACGGAGGCACCGAGCCTATCGGAAATAAAAAAATGCTGTACTGCGGCGACGCGGATTTGCTCAATACTCAAAACGGCAATAAGACTTATTCTTTTCAGAGTATTGATACTTCCTTGCTGACTTACGCAAGAGTGGATCAGGAAACCGGCGAAGTCTATAAGGACTTAACTCACACGAGTACAATTAAGACAAACAGTCAGCTCACAACCGGCGAAAAATATACTGCTACGGCTAACTATATTATTTTCCGCGATATCAACCTCGGCGGAAGTGCAAGACCGTGGACTCCTTTGATGTTCAGCGGTAATATGTACGGCGCAAAAAGCTCAAACGGCGAGAGTCTCTGGGACAGCAGCGGTATAACGGCGACTGCACTTGTGAACCGTCCGGTTATATCTAACGTTTACGTTAATCAGAATACGCCTATTAAATCGGATGATTATATCGGTATCGGCTTTTTCGCTACCGTTACGAATGAGATAAACGTTGCCGATGTCGGCGTCAGCGCGGGTACGGTTAAGGTTCATAATATTGAGCTGAATCAGGTTGAGGTTCATAACACAGCCACTACCGCGCAGGAAGCGTCATCCTTAGTCAGCACAATAACGAGCAGCCTGGGCTGGATTGTCGGCGGTTTGCTGGACGGACTGACGACGGTGCTTTCCTTCGGAAGCGTAAGGCTGACTCTGAGAGATACGCTCAGCGCTCTGCTTGACGCCCGTGCAACTGATCCTACAATCTATTCTACCGGCGCGTTTGCCGGTCGTGTTGTAGGTGATGTTGAAATTAAAGATTGCGCGGTTACGGGAAGCGTGACCGTTGAAAACCTTAACGATAATACCGGTGGCTTTGCCGGTTATACCGAAGGCGTTACTCAGTACAGCGGTTTATCGCAGGTGCTGGGCGGACTTACGGACGCGCTTTCGTCTTTGCTTAACGTTATCCCCGGACTCGGTTTGGGCGATTTGATTGATATACTGCTTAATAACGCCTTGCCGCTCGGTGATCTTGTTCCTACGGGATATTATGAGCCGCATATCATTAACAGTACGGTAGACCATCTCAGCGGATATATCGGTCAGAGTAGTACAAATAACAACGGCGGTTTCGTCGGTCTGCAGATAGGCACTCAGATTGAGGATTGTACTGTTCAGAACAGCAGCTACACCGTCAGGGCTGCGCAGCTGGGCGGCGGATTTTCCGGCGTAGCGCGCGACGCGGAGATAAAAGGTACGCTTAACGACTTAGGCGTTGACGTTATTGACGAGAATCAGATTTTCTCGCGGATAAACAGCAACCTCAATAACGTCGGCGATTTTGAGACTCAGAGCCTCTTGAGGGATTGTTCGATTGAGGGCTCCGGCGTTGGGGTGCAGGGCGGCGATTACCTCGGCGGTTTTGCGGGCGCGCTGGCGGCAAGCTACGCGATTGACTGCGAAATCACGGGCGACGAATACTGCACGCTTGACGTTACCGGTAACGGCGACCATATCGGCGGCTTTGTAGGCGAGACGACGCTCGGCTGGTTCAGCAGTATCGGAAAAGACGATGCGAATCAGAACGATAACAGCCTGCTCGCGACTGTAAGACAGCTCGGAACCGGACTTCTTTCTTCGGGTAACGAAGGTCAGAATCAGAAACTGCTTGCCTTAGTCGGACTTGTTCCGTCCGCTGTTATGGGATGTCAGATTGACGCAGGTCCCGTGAATGTGTCGGGACGCCAATACGTCGGCGGTCTCCTCGGCAGGGGACAGGGTGTATATCTGACTGAATCCTCGGCGGATTATATGAATCAGCTGACTTTCTGGCAGCAGGATAATATAACTCAGAAAACCTCTCGTATAAATGTGCTTAATAACCTTGCGGCCGTAACGGCAAGCGGTGACTTTGCCGGCGGCGCTGCGGGTGAGCTTGAGACGGTTAACATTGCGGGTGTTCTTGACGGAACGCTCAGCGCAGGCAGCTTTAACAGCTTCACCGTAAGCGAGGTAAGCGTTACGGGAGTCGAGGGCGGATATGTCGTAAAAGCAACCGGCGCGGCTCAGGATTTTAACGGCGAATATGCAGGCGGCGGCTTCGGCAGAGCCTACGGCGGAACTATCAGCGACGTAACTCTGGCTGAGCTTAAGCGCGTTGAAGCTGAAAATAATAAGGCGGCAGGCTTTATCGCGTCGGCGGGACCGGGCGACGTTCTCGCTTCCGGCGGATTGACGATTAACCTGCTCGGACTGAACTATTTACTTAACGTTGAAAATCTTCTTTCTCTCGGCGAGAGTATTCATGTTACCATATCGGATTCTTCCGTAACCGGAATTGACGACGGATTTACCGTTGAAGCTAAGGGAAGCGGAAATTCGAACGAAGGGTATCAGTACCTTGCGTCGGGATTTATCGCGCAGAGCAACAGCACCGAGATTGTAAACTGCCACACCGATAATCTGCTGTCGGTTAAGGCGGCGGCGCTTCAGGGCTGCAGCGGCGGTTTTGTCGGCGTTTCAACAACCGGCGGTCTGTCGGATGTTTCCGACGTTGACGGAATTGAGAGCCTGCTCTCTGTTGAAGGCGGTTTATTAAACGCTGTTGAATACCTGATACCCTCTTATACGAACTGTACCGTCACCTATGTTGACGGAGGTTATGTTGACGCGGATATCGCCGGCGGCTTTGTTGCCGACCTTGAGAGCGGTACCGTTGATAATTCAACTATTGCGTCGGTAGATGACGCTCAGAATCCTAAATGGACTCACACTATGAAGGAGCTTTACGATCCCGACGCGGTTAACGCAACGGGGGATCTTGATAAGCAGTTTTCGGTATTTAATATCGACTATGTTCACGGACGCACCTACGGCGGCGGCTTCGGCGGTAAACTCCGTTCGGGCGCGCTTGCGGATTCCGACGGCGGTATCTCAATTCTCGGAAATACCGAATTGAGCATTGATGTTGATGACCTTACCGAAATTATGAACGCATATGTTCCGTATGTCGAGCATGCCGGAGTATACAGCGAAAACGGCTTTACCGTTTACGCGAATACTCTCCGTTCCAACGACCCCGCCTCGGGAAGCGCGGGCGGCTTTGCAGGCTTTATGAGCGGCGCGCAGGTTTCACACTCTGATGTTTATAAGCTTAAGAATACGGGCGTTACGCCTCCTTCCGACCTTGAAGCGGTGAATGCGCCTTCGTATTTTGACAGCTCTCAGAGCACCTATGCCGTAACGGGCGGCCACTTCGCCGGCGGTTATGTCGGTAATATGGATATCGGCAGCGCGGCGAGCTTGGGCGACGGTTTAAAAATCCTCGGAAGCTCTATTGATTTAACGGACGCGATTTCCGCGCTTTCTGTGGTTATTTCTACTGTTGAGCACTCTGACGTTCAGGGTGCGGGCGGCGGCTTCTCCGCTATTGCCGACGGCACCGACAGCTACGGAAAGGTCGGTATTGCAGGCGGCTTTGCGGGCGGAATCTGCGGCGGCCATATACAGAATTCACATTGTAAAAACTTCTATTATATAATCGGTCAGGAGGCGGCAGGCGGTTACGCCGGCAATATGGAGCCCGGCAACGTTGCGAATCTCCTTGACGACGGCAGTGTTTTTACGAGCCTTATTAATGTTAACTCCGCGCTGGCTTCTCTGGTTGAGGACTTTGTGCCTACTATCCGCAACTCTACGACTTCGTGCGTACCCTGCGGCGGCGCAGTCAGAGCGCAGGCAGCTTCCGATTCCGGCCATCAAAGAGGCGTAGCGGGCGGTTACTGCGGCCACAACGAGGGCGGTCATATCCGGGGACTTAATACCGATGCGTGGAAGGCTCAGAACGATCAGTCCGATAACTATAACGGCGAGCGTCATATAGCTGCGGCATGGCGTATCCGTTCTGTTTACGGGTTTGAGTACGCAGGCGGCTTTACCGGATTTATGGAATCTGCCGATACCGCGAATACAGGTAATATCTCACTGCTCGGCGGATTGATTTCCGCAGGCAATATACTTACCGCGCTTAAGGCAGTTTATCCTACCGAGGAGCATACTGCGGTATACGGTCCGCTTAGGAACCTTGACGTTGATACATGGAACGCATGGGTTACTTATGTTGGTAAATACGGCGGTTACGGCGCTGAGCTGGCGAGTGACGGAACCGTTTCTACGCAGGCGGCTCTTGACGCCAAGCTTTCAAAATATATTTACGGATGTAATGTTGTTGCGGGACGTTCCTCGCATGACACCACCGCGATTACCGAAGGCGGGAACGCGGGCGGTTATGCCGGATATATGGTATCGGGCGTAATCACGGACGGTCAGTCCTATGATATGAAGCGTATCCGCGCTATGCGCAGCGCCGGCGGCTATGCAGGAAAAATGCAGTCCGGTGCGGCGGCGAGCTTCGGTTCAGTCAGCATACTCGGATTGAATCTGAATGTCGGCAATCTCGTAAAAGCGGCTCAGGTATTTGTACCGACAATCAAAAGCGGTACGGTGCACGGATGGCAGTCTGGAATGACTGTTGAGAGCTTCGGAACCGATTATACGCACAAATGCGGTTATGCGGGCGGTTATGCCGGCAGCGCTTACGGTGCTCAGATATGGGGCGATAAAAACGCGGGCAATACCGCAGGTACAGGATGTAACGTTTCTAATCTCCGTTATGTCAAGGGTACTAACGCCGTTGGCGGTTACGTCGGAACGGCGACTGCCGCTTCCGTGGCGGATGTTAACACAAACGCCTCCGACGGTCTGCTGCAGGGAATCCTTGATAATCTTGTTTCCAACCCGAGCGATTTAGCGTCTGTTATTCAGGCGACAGTCACTACGATTCGTAAAGCCGAAATAAATCCCGATAACAGCGATTTCGGATTTACTGTCGGCGGAGTCGGCGGTACTGCGCCGAGGTTTGCGGGCGGCTTTGCCGGCTCGCTTGAAGCGTCGGTTATCGGCAGCAGAGCAGGCGAGAGCGATATTACCGTAAACGGTCTGCGCAGTGTTGACGGCTTGTATTACGCGGGCGGATTTGTCGGCTTAGCCGATATCGGCGGCGTGGCTTCCGTATCTTCGGGCTCCGGCTCAACAACTATATTAGACTTAATTAACGCGGGAAATGTTGACCTGCTCAGCGTTTTCCAGACATATATTTATTATTCCGATGTTAACGGCGTTTCGGACGGTATGGTTATCCGCGCTTATGAATCCGCTCCGTCGGGTATTCTCAGTGAAACCCGTCAGTCCGGCTGTGCCGGCGGATTCGGCGGCGGTGTTATGAACGGTACCGTTGTACACTGTGACGTAACCAATCTGAACACAGCTTACGCGCCTAATTACTCGGGCGGCTTTATCGGCCATATGGGTAAAAACGGCGCTGTTCACCTGAATAATGCCGCGATAAGCAGTCTGCTCGGACTTAATGCGGGCGTTCTCGATGTTTTCGGAACGAGCGTTAACGAATGTAATGCGACGGGAATTGACGCGGGCGCCGTGATTGTTTCCGTCGAAGGCGCTGAGCCGATTTCGGGCGGATTCGCGGGCTACGCGGATGACGCTCAGATTAAAAACAGTAATATGACAAAGCTCAAGCAGGTTAGAAGCGATGAAATCGCGGGCGGCTTTGTCGGTAAAACGAATATGAGCTATGCGGTGTCGGCTGAGGTCGATGCACCGTTGGTTCAGCTCGTCCTCGGAATCGTTAACGCGCTCGTAAAAGCGCTTTATGTCGATGAGCTTGAAGCTTCAAATCTGTTTGATCTGGACATTGATCTTGTCAGCTTGAAGCTGCTTTCCGACGGCGATTTGCTCTATGTAAATCTTCTCGGACTGCGAATCGGCGTTTCACTTGTTAAATCTGCCGACCCGGGCGTTACCGATACGGCATTGATTACTATCGGCGATTCTACGGTTGAGCTTCCGTGTAATGAAAACGGAATTGATACAACCGGTCAGAACGCGGAGGTTGTAGTCAACCTGATTAAGTCAAACCGCACAAGAATAGATAACTGCTCTGTTACCGGTGTTTCAGGCGGTTATGATGTTTACGGCGGCGGCGCGTCCAATACAGAGGACGGAAGCGGCGCTAACGGCTGCGCGGGCGGCTTTGTCGGTTATAACAACGAGGGTAAGTTTACCTCCGACAGAATGGTTTACTGCGACGTTATCCGCGGTACCGCGCATAAGGTAGGAACCTTCAGCGGTGAAACGTCGCTCGAGTCGGTTTACAGCTTTAACACTCTTGAGTCTATCGAGAAGGTTGCGGGCGAAGAAAACCACTATTCTGTCTACAGAGATACCGATCTTACTTACGCGCTGACAAGCAGCGGTGATGAGATCGCGACTGCGACAGCGGACGACGGTACAGCCTATAGCAGATTTGATATCACTCACCTTGAGGCTCCGATTACTCCGGATACAAACGAGGCTTACTACCATATATTTGAAAAATGGGAAGGCGCTAAGCTCGCATCGGACGCTTCGGGTGAGGATGCGGCTATGCTGGGAGTTTATGTCAGCAGCGCAAAAGCTGTTCTTATGCTTGATACTCCTACTGATTCGAACGATGAAAGCCTGATACCCGATCCGGGCGAAAATAACGATCCCTGCGGAAATATCGAGCTTACCGTTCAGAAGGTATGGAACGATAATAACAATAAGGATCATTCGCGTCCCAATCAGATTCAGGTAAGAATCCGGCAGTATCTTGATGATAACGCTAACGGCGAATTGTATTTAGACTCAAGCGTAATTTCGGATGTCGATACTGTAGACGGATGGTTTACTATAAGCCGGAGCGAGCACGGCCGTGCCGGTTCCGCAACCTGGACGAGAACAATTAAGAACCTGCCCGTTTATACGACCGTTAACGGAACTACCCATTATTACAGCTATACGGTTGAGGAAGCGCCCGTCTTAGGCTACAGCAGTACTGTGACCTATGATGAAACGGGTTCAACGACGACTGCAAAAATCGTCAACACTCCCGAACCGTTTGAGATTCAGTTTAAGTATTACGACCGATATGAAATAAACGGTAAGCCTTCGGGCATTGAGGATGAGGAAACTGTTTACTCCGTTTCGGTAAATTCAATCCCGAAAGACTATATCACTTACAACGATACAACAAACGCACCTGAATCTATAGATTTCGCCGGACTTATCGGCGATAAGGCTGTTGAGTTCTCCGACAGCGCATTATCTGTTAAAAACGTAATGTGCGATTATGACCTTTGGACGTCGCAGAGCGCGGCTGCTGCGGCTATGAGCAGAAGAAGCTTTTTTGTTGATGGCGATGCTGTCGATTACAGTGATGCGACCTATCATACCGACTATCTCGGAAAGCCGAAATATCATGAGGCTTACAGCGGCCGGGAGGAATCGAAAAACGAAAAATGGGTCAACTATTATGATTCTGACGGCAAGGAGCTTGAAGAAAGCTTCGAAACAGCTAACGACTATCTGAAAGTCAAAAAAATCGTCGTATGGTGCTACAACTATCCCAGACAGTATAACGTAGATATCTACGGTGCTGACAGCGCTGATGATCTCGTCAGGAAAACTGTCGGCGAAAGCACGGTTTATGTTGCGAATGCAACAGGCGCAGATAATAACGTTAAGCATTTAAACGATCATTTCTACTATAATCAGCGCTTCGGAAACGAAACCGGCGACGAGGATGAGGATGACGGCGGCTTTATCGTGAATTACGGTCTTGACAGATATACCGGCGTTCTGCCGTCTGATTACGCGGAGGAATCAATTGATGAGTACGACTTTGCTTACTGGGCGTACGATCAGAACGGAACGCAGATAGCTTCCGTTGACCGTGATTTCTGGTACCGCGTTACGGATAACACAAAACTCTATGCGGTTTATGCGTTACCCGGTTCTACTGACCCCGGTATCTCAATTTCGGCTAACGTCAACGATACCTATGTTGACGAAAGCGGCGTATCAAGAACGCGTCTTAATATTCTCGGAAGCGTTTACGGCGCTGAGGAATATGATACCGATGTTAAGAAACTGTCACTGGTGAATATTGCGCTCAGTACGCAGATAAGAGATAACCCGGATGTTTATACGCCGGTTAAGATCAACGCGCTGTTTGAACAATATAAAGATCAGCTTAAGGATATCGTTGAAACTTACGATGAAAAATCCGGCAGCAAATCTTTCAATACTGCTCATACTTATGACGGTGCGCTTGATGAAAACGGCGACTTGGATACTACTCTGAATCTTACGCTTACTACCAAGGGCTATATTTTCACCGTTACATCTAACGGGAATACTCCTGCTGCCGGCGATTTAACCGCTAAGCTTACTAATAAAAACAGAGTACAGTTCACGACTGTCTTTAAGACTTCCGCGCTGAACGTCAACAACACAGGCTCCTCCGGAGATACCTGTCTGATGTATTGCGCCGCCTTGAAGTATCAGGATGACTGGAGTATCAGCACGAACTGTCTGATTTATCATAACGGCGAAGCGGTAAGCAATACAGCCGCTGATTGGAATTAGGAGGGCATTATTGAAGAAATCATATTTATCACCTGAATTCGATATTGTTAAGATTGTACTTGGAACAGATATCTGCTCATCACCTCCCAGTGCTGAGACTCCTATCGATGATGTTATTATTATTGACGACGATGACGATTTGTTTTAATTCTGTTTCAACCCTAAAATAAAACTCAGGCGGCTGCCTGTAAGGGCGCCGCCTGCTTTTGATTGAGAGCAATATATTATGAAACATATAATTAAGTTACTCACATTTATATTGATCATTTCTTTAGCGGTCACCGGTATCTGCATATCCGCTTCCGCGCTGGTAATCAATGAGGGCGACTTCAGCTTTGAGGTTAATTCATCAAAGTATGAAGCAAAGCTTGTCGGCTATAGCGGCGACGGCGGTAAAGTAGTTTTGCCGGAGAGCTTTCGCGGTTATCCCGTAACGGTTATCGACAGAAATGCTTTTTCCGGGAACAAAACCATCACTGAAGTTGTATTATCCGATTCTAACACAACTCTTGAGGAGTATGCTTTTATGAACTGTACTTCTCTTGAAACGGTTTATATTCCCGAAAGCGTAGTAACCATAGGCGACAGAGCTTTTGCGGACTGTACCTCTCTGCAAAGCGTCACCATGTTATCGGATATTGTAAGTATGCCGACGAATATGTTTTCCGGATGTTCTGTGCTCAGTAATCTGACTATCAGCGAAAAAATAGTTGATTTCGGATACGGTTGCTTTAACAACTGCGCTTCATTAACCGATTTGGGTTTTGTGTCGCGCGCGGTGATTATTGAGTCTTATGCGTTTAACGGAACCGGAGCGGCTTCTGTTGTGCTGTCCGATTCGCTGCCTGCAATCCCCGATAACGCGTTTACAAATTGTCCCTCGTTAACGAGCGTGACGATTCCCGGGAGCGTTGTGCTGATTCAGCCGAACGCCTTTGATTGGGAAAACGTGACAATCCGCTGCTATCCCGATTCGTACGCTTATGAATATGCGCAGGAAAACGGAATTTCATATAAGTTGTTTGATTCCTACCTGCTCGGCGACGCTGACGGCAGCGGCGAGGTTGATATCCGTGATGTTACGCTGATTCAGAAGGTTCGCGCGGGAATAAAAAAAGATGATAACGGAACCATTGCAGCGGCAGGAGACGTAAGCGGCGACGGAGAACTCACAATCCGTGACGCTACGCTGATTCAGATGTATATCGCGAAGATAAGCATACCGTATAACATCGGCGAAGTTGTTTTTAAATAATCGCGGTATTGCGTTAGTGATTGAAAAAACAGGAAAATAAAGAAACGGTTCAAAACCCGAAAGGGTTTTGAGCCGTCTTTGCTTCGCAAAAAGCGGAGATATACCGTCATCTTAAAACGAACTTAGTCCTCACCTGTGAAATCGGTGCATAGCTAAACGCCGGACTAAACCCAACGGTAGCGTTGCGACCACCGCCGGCGGCGGATTAAGGTAGAAAAAGCGCTGTGCAAAATAACGAGCGTGACAAGCGCGCCCTTAGCGCGAGGCAGGCGACTAATATTTTGTACGGGAGGCAAAACTGTTACACCGGACCGTTTTTTTGCCTTTCAAGTTTCCGCCCTCTAATAGGGGGATTGAGGGGGGATGGACGAATGCCGTACCCTATCTACGTAACCGGAAAATTCAAAAAAGCACCCGAATGGGTGCTTTTTGAATTGGTTGCGGAGATAGGACTTGAACCTACGACCTCCGGGTTATGAGCCCGACGAGCTACCAACTGCTCTACTCCGCGATATCTTAATTTGTACATTTATTATAGCGCAGGAATGTCACTTTGTCAAGGGGAATTGTATGTAATGTTTTGTCGAACGGAAAAATTCGCTTAATTTTGCGAATAAAATTGATTTTTTACATTCAGTTATGTTATACTATCTCTATATTATATAAATATAGTTTTATGGAGTGATAACTATGTGCAAAAATTGTAAAGGAAAACCTTATTATATTACTACCGCTATTGCCTATACCTCGCGCAAGCCTCATATAGGCAACAGCTATGAAATTGTGCTTACCGACGCTATCGCGCGTTATAAGCGTATGCTCGGTTACGACGTGTTTTTTCAGACGGGTACCGACGAGCACGGTCAAAAAATTGAGATGTACGCTCAGGCGGAGGGCTGTACTCCGAAGGAATACGTCGACAAGGTTGCGGGCGAAATCCGCGATATCTGCGACGTGTTAAATACATCCTACGATTATTTTATCCGTACAACCGACGCAAAACACGAGAGAGTTGTTCAGAAGATTTTTAAGAAGCTCTATGAGCAGGGCGATATCTATAAGGGAAGCTACGAGGGACTTTACTGCACTCCCTGCGAAAGCTTCTGGACCGAAAGCCAGCTCGTTGACGGAAAATGCCCCGACTGCGGCCGTGAGGTAAAGGCTGCTAAAGAGGAGGCGTATTTCCTTAAGCTCTCAAAGTATCAGAAGCAGCTCGAGGATTATATCGAGAGCCGTCCTGATTTTATCTACCCCGAAAGCCGCAAAAAGGAAATGCTCAACAATTTTATTAAGCCCGGACTTCAGGACTTATGCGTTTCCCGTACAAGCTTCAAGTGGGGCGTGCCCGTTGACTTCGACGAGGGGCACGTTGTGTATGTGTGGATTGACGCGCTCTCCAACTATATCACCTCAATAGGCTACGACCCGGACGGAAGCTCCGATATGTATAAGAAGTACTGGCCTGCCGACGCTCATATAATCGGTAAGGATATCGTGCGCTTCCATACTATTTACTGGCCGATTATGCTTATGGCTTTAGGCGAGCCTCTCCCGAAGCAGGTTTACGGTCATCCGTGGCTTCTGTTCGGTGAGGATAAAATGAGTAAGAGCCGCGGCAACGTTATTTACGCTGACGAGCTCGTAAAGCTTATCGGCGTTGACGCGGTAAGATACTATCTTCTTTCCGAGATGCCGTTTGCAAGCGACGGTTCAATAACCTACGATACTATTATCGAGCGCTTTAATTCCGATTTAGCGAATACGCTCGGAAACCTCGTAAACCGTACTATCGCTATGAATAATAAATACTTCGGCGGCGTTATTCAGGAACCGTCCGCGGCAGAGCCCGTTGACGATGAGCTTAAGCAGTTCTGCTTTGATACAGTTAAAAAGGTTGACGAGTGCATTAACGCCTTCCATATGAGCGACGCGGTTGAGGCTGTTATCAATCTCGCTAAGCGCTGTAATAAATATATAGATGAAACTACCCCGTGGGTGCTCGCAAAGGACGAGGAAAAACTGCCGAGACTCGGCACCGTGCTTTATAATCTCCTTGAGGCTATACGCTTTGTCGCCGTATTGATTACGCCGTTTATGCCCGATACAGGCAAGGCGATTTTAGCTCAGATGAACTGCACCGAAAACTCCTACGAGAGCCTTGAAAGCTTCGGCGCCGTAAAGGCAGGCGATAAGGTAGGCGAGGCTACTCCGATTTTCGCGCGTATCGACCCGAAGGTGCTTTACGCTGAGATTGAGGAAATGCAGAAAAAAAGCGCCGAGGGCGAGCAGACAATCGAGGAGGTTGCCGAGAATAAGCCCGAGGAAATCGCGCCCGAAATCTCTATTGACGATTTTGCTAAGGTTGATATGAGAGTCGGCGAGGTTAAGGCGTGCGAAAAGGTTAAGAAGAGTAAGAAGCTTCTTAAGTTCGATATAGACGACGGAATGGGCGGACGTACTATCGTAAGCGGTATCGCTCAGTATTATAAGCCCGAGGAGCTTGTTGGTAAAAAGGTGCTGTTTGTTTCTAACCTCAAGCCCGTTAAGCTCTGCGGAGTTGAAAGTCAGGGTATGATTTTGTCTGCCGAAATCGGCGGAGAGCTTCAGGTTATTACCGTTGACGAAAATAAAATTAACGGAAGTAAATTATGCTGATAAATAAACGGAGCAACAGCTCCGTTTATTTAGTATAGAATAAAGGTGTTTTATGAAAAAATACGATAATATTTTTGACAGTCATTGTCATTATGACGATGACTGGTTCGACGAGGACAGGGAACAGCTTTTAAAAATTCTTCCCGAGTCCGGGGTATCGGGCGCAATCTGCAACGCGGTGGATTTAAAATCCGCCGGGCTTATTAAGGAATACGCGGAAAAGTACCCCTATATTTATTTTACCGCGGGCTTTCACCCCGAAAATCTCGAGGATATTCCCGACGATTTCAGGGAGCAAATCGCAGAGCTTTTAAAGCACAAAAAGTGCGTCGCAATAGGGGAGATAGGGCTCGATTATCACTGGGATATTCCTAAGGAATTACAGCTTGAAATGTTTGAGGAACAGCTCAAGCTCTCAAAGGAGCTTGACGTTCCCGTGGTAGTTCACGACCGCGAGGCTCACGGCGATACTATGGACCTGCTGAGAAAGTATAAGCCCTCGGGACTTATGCATTGCTTCAGCGGAAGCGTCGAGCTTATGCGCGAGGTAATGAAACTCGGAATGTGCATAAGCCTCGGCGGAGTAGTCACCTTTAAGAACGCCCGCCACAGTATTGACTGCGCGCGCGAGGTTCCTGCTGACAGGCTTCTGCTTGAAACGGACGCTCCGTATATGAGCCCCGTACCCTTCAGAGGCAAGCGCAACGACAGCCGCAATATCGCGTATGTCGCCGAAAAAATTGCCGAAGTAAGAGGGATGGATACTCAGGAGCTTCTTGATATTACATCCGAAAACGCAAAAAGATTATTCAATATAGGAGGTTAGTTATGAAGAAAATAATTGCCGTAATTTTAGCGGCGGCGCTTGCCGTAACGGCTTTGGCGTCCTGCTCAAAGGCTGAGGAAGGCCATAAAATTTATATCCGCGACGATTTCGCTGCGGATGAGGTTAAGGTTGAGTTCCTTAACTCTCAGTCGAGTAAAAAGGTGACCGTTACTCCCGAAAAGCTCGACGAAAACGAGGACTATACCACCTACTGCGTAAACGGCGACACTAAGCTTTATAACCGCATTATAATCCACAGCGACGACGAAAAGAGTATTCAGCTCGCGTTTAACGAATATGTAAGCGGATGGCACATTTCGCCTTACGGAATGGTTCCTTTTACATATGATGAAAAGGAGGAAACTCCCGATTACGCTATAAAGACCTTTAAGTACGAAAAGACCGATAAGAATATTTACATCCATACCCCTAAGGGTTATAAAAAGAACTCAAAGAAGAAGTACCCCGTAATATATATGACGGACGGTCAGAATCTTTTTGAAAACGGCGCTACCTCTCACGGTTGCTGGTCGGTCGCAGAGAGCGTAAGAAGTATGCAGAAAAACGCCGGCAAGAGCGCGATTATCGTCGGAATAGACGACAGCACCTCAAACCGCGACAGCGAACTTACTCCCGATATCGGAAATGTGGTTGATGTAAGCTCTGTTGACGGCGGAAGCTTTAAAGACGGTACGGGTAAGTACTACAGCGACTTCGTCGTAAATACCGTTATGCCGTATATCGAAAAGACTTATAACGTTTATACCGACGCTAAGCATACCGCGATTGCCGGAAGCTCCTCGGGCGGAATCGAGAGCTTTTATATCGGTATGGAGCACGCTGATAAGTTCGGTACAATCGGCGCGCTTTCTCCCGCGTTCGGGCTTTATGACGACGCAACTTGGGTTAAATACCTTAAGTCGAAAAACCTTAAGAATAAGCCGAAGGTTTATATTTATAACGGCGAGGCGGATAACCTTGAAAAATATCTGAAAATCGGCGCGGTGAGTATGGTTGACAACCTTAAAAAGGTCGGTTATAAGGATAAGGATATCACCCTGAGGATTTATAAAAAGGGTATGCATAACGAAAAATTCTGGAGAGCCGTATTCCCCGAATTTTTAAAGCTGTTTATTTAAAAATGAAAGCTGAAAAAATAATACATCCTTTTCCTCCGCTGTTTGACGGAAATTCGAGGACGCTTATTCTCGGAAGCTTTCCGTCCGTAAAATCACGAGAGGCAATGTTTTTTTACGGCCATCCTCAAAACAGGTTCTGGAAAGTGCTTTCCATATTGTTTAACGAAAAACTCCCCGAAAATATAGGGGAGAAAAAGGAGCTTATTTTAAGAAACAATCTAGCGTTATGGGATTCTATAAAGTCCTGTACGATTACGGGCTCATCCGACAGCTCCGTTAAAAATGTTGTTCCTAACGATATAAGCGGTATTATCGGTGGCAGTAAAATTGAGAGGATATTTTGTAACGGCGCGTTGTCGCATAAGATGTATATGAAATATATTTTCCCCGAAACGGGAATCGAGGCGGTTAAGCTCCCCTCAACAAGTCCCGCGAACGCAGCTTATTCGCTTAACAGGCTTGTTTCGGAATGGACAGTAATTTTATAAAAATTTATATTACACAACAAAAGGTCGGCGCGTGCCGACCTTTAACTTTATTTCTCTTTTAAAAGCTTGTTAAGCTCTTCCATAAAGGTTTCGATATCCTTAAACGAACGGTAAACCGAAGCGAATCTTACATAGCTTACCTCGTCAACCTTTTTAAGCTCGTCCATTGCGAGCTCGCCGATTTGCTCGGTTGTAACCTCGCGGTCGAGACTTGACTGAACCTTGCTTTCGATATTGTTTACGATTTCATCAATTTTATCAATAGAAACCGGGCGTTTCTCGCAGGCTCTCACAAGTCCGTTAGTGAGCTTGTTGCGGTCGAAGCTCTCGCGGCTCTTGTCTCTTTTAACTACGATAACGGGTACGGTCTCGATAATCTCGTGAGTGGTAAACCTCTTGCCGCATTTAAGGCATTCCCTGCGGCGTCTTATTCTTTCGTTATCGTCGGCTGCGCGCGAGTCGATAACCTTTGATTCTGTATAAGAGCAAAACGGACATTTCATTTCATACACCCCTGAAGTTATTTTTCATTAAAAGCATTATAACACAAGATATAGAATAATGCAAGCATATATTGTGTTTTATTACATATTTAGCTGTATTTTTCAGCCGCGGCTACTGCTAAGCGGTCGCAGCGCTCGTTTTCGGGATGACCTGCGTGACCTTTAACCCATATGATTTTTACCTCGTGAGCGTCGTACAGCTTAAGAAGCCTCTCCCACAGCTCGGGATTAAGGGCTTTTTCTTTTTTGTTGCGCATCCAGCCGTTAGCCTGCCATTTTTTAGCCCAGCCGAGGGTAAGGGCGTTCGCAACGTACTGACTGTCGGTGCATAAAGTAACCTCGCAGGGTTCCTTTAATAGCTCCATCGCCTTAATTACCGCCATAAGCTCCATCCGGTTGTTGGTGGTATCAGGCTCTCCGCCTGAGATTTCCTTTTCAATTCCCTTATAGCGCAGTACCGCGCCCCAGCCTCCGGGACCGGGATTGCCCTTGCACGCGCCGTCGGTAAATATTTCAACTTTTTTCATAGCTTTACCTCTGATAAATTTCTGTAAAAGAAATTATAACACCGATTTAAATTAAATGCAACCGTTTTAGGGGATATGAGGATAAAATATCCCATCGTCAGGCGCAAAATGTGCGGTGGAATTAAATAATAAAAAGCTGTCTATAATATTATAAAAATGTATACACAAATTAACTTGACATCAAGGTATAAAATAAGTTACAATATAGTGAATATTTATAATCGGATAATAGGCAAATAGCGCAATTTGCCGTAAAAACCGCCTCGATTTATGATTTTTAAGGCGGAAATATACCGAAACACGCCGAATACGGGGCGTTGTTTCAAAAAATAATAACGGAGGTAAATTAGTGGCAGACAACAAAAACAGAAAACGTTTTTCGGGCAGACGCAATACATCGGCCGGTACGGGGAAAAAATATAAGGCCGGAAATACTAAAAGCTATGTAAGAAAAAAGAAACAGCCCGATAAGCCGAAGCCGTCTGTGCGGATAGCGTTTCTCGGCGGACTTAACGAAATCGGCAAGAATATAACGGTGTTTGAGTGTGAGGGAGATATCGTACTGCTCGACTGCGGTATGGCGTTCCCGGACGGAGACATGCTCGGCGTTGACCTCGTAATTCCCGATTTTTCGTATATTGAACAGAATATCGACAAAGTTAAGGGTATGGTAGTTACTCACGGCCATGAGGACCATATCGGCGGAATACCCTTTTTACTCTCAAAAATGAATATCCCGATTTACGGCACGCCGCTTACAATCGGACTTCTCAGTAATAAGCTTAAGGAGCACAGCCTCTTTAATTCCGCTAAGCTGAATGTGGTTAAGGCAGGCAGTAAGGTTAAGCTCGGATGCTTTGAGGCTGAGTTTATCCACGTTAACCATTCTATTCCCGATTCCTGCGCTATCGCGCTTCATACTCCCGCGGGAGTTATAGTTCATTCGGGAGATTTTAAAATCGACTGTACGCCGTTTGTAGGCAATATGATAGATTTGCACTCGTTCGCAAGACTCGGCCATAACGGAGTTCTGGCGTTTTTATGCGAGAGTACGAACGCCGACCGTCCCGGTTATACCGCTACCGAGCAGAAGGTTACCTCAAGCCTCGATACGCTTTTCAGGGACGCGTACGACAGGAGAATTATTATCGCGACCTTTGCCTCGAACGTCAACAGGGTTCAGCAGATTATCGACTGCGCCGAGAAATATAACCGCAAGGTTGCGTTCTCGGGACGTTCAATGATTAACTATATGAAGGTTGCCGAGGAGCTTGGGTACTTAAGAATTCCTAAGAATATGCTTATTGATATAGATATGCTTTCGCGCTATACGCCTGAGCAGGTTGTGCTTATTACAACCGGAAGCCAGGGCGAGCCGATGTCGGCGTTGTCGAGAATGGCGTATTCCGACCACCGCAAGGTTGTAGTCGGGGAGAGGGACTTTATTATAATTTCCGCTAATCCTATTCCCGGAAATGAGAAAACAGTCGGCAACGTCGTTGACGAGCTTTTAAAGCGCGGATGTAAGGTTATTTACGAGGGTATGTACGACGTCCACGTTTCGGGACACGCGTGTCAGGAGGAGCTTAAAATTTTGCAGAAGCTCGTTAACCCGAAGTATTTTATCCCGGTTCACGGCGAGCAGAAGCATTTAAGAAAAAACGCGGAGCTTGCACGTTCGCTCGGTATGGATAAGAAGAATATTTATATCGGCGATATCGGAAGCCGTATTGAAATCAGCGAGGACTATATGAAGGAAATTCAGCCCGTTTCCGCGGGCAAGGTCTTTGTTGACGGCCTCGGAGTAGGCGACGTAGGTTCTATCGTACTTCGCGACAGAAAGCACCTCGCTCAGGACGGACTTATAATTATCGTTGCGTCTCTCGACGTTTACGACGGTCATGTTATCAGCGGACCGGATATCGTTTCAAGAGGCTTTGTGTATGTGCGCGAGAGTGAGGAGCTGCTTGATGAGATAAGAGCTCACGCGCTTACTATTCTTGAGGACTGCGCCGATAATAATATCAAGGAATGGGGCACAATCAAGAACAGAATCCGCGACGATGTTTCAAAGATGATAGGTCAGAAAACACGCCGCTTCCCGATGATTTTACCGATTTTACAGGAAGTATAGTCGGGAGCCCCGACAGCCGATTCCGCCTTTTGAAAGGTTAAATAGTTGGGAAAACCTGATAAACGGCGGGGCTTGATTAATGCGTAATTTGTCATCCTGAGTGAAGCGAAGCGGAACCGAAGGATCTCCTGTGTAGGAAGGAGATTCCTCGACAAGCTCGGAATGACAATTTTGCAGAACTTATCCTCTCTATCCAAAACTTCACAGGATATTAAACGTTCGGGGGATATGAACTTTTGATAGGAACGACCACGTCAAACGAGGAGATTTAAAAATAATGAGGAGAAAGGTTTGGACTACAGGTCCGTGGTTTTTGATATTTTCCGCATTAATATTGGTAATGGCGGTAGTATCATATCAGTACAATTTTATACTCTCCGTTTCGGAAGCGGCGGTTGCCGTCGGTTCGGTGGTAATTGTAATTGTGTCGAGAGTACGTCTTAAAAAGTATATCGACAAAACCGTCACCGGTACGATTTCGAATATTTCCGATGTTAATCAGAACTACCTCGAACGGTTTAAAATGCCGGTTGTCGTAGTCGGAAAGTTCGGCGATATAATATGGAGCAATACGCGGTTTAAAAAACAGCTCTGCGTAGGAAGAAATCCCGTAAACGAGAATATCTCAGTTTATCTTAATCAGAAAACTCTCGTAGAGGTTTCCGACAGCGACGGTATCGAGACCGACTTCGACGGTCATCATTACGCCGTTTACTGTACGCCTGCCGATGAGGGATATCTGTTCTTCTTCATCGACTTTACTCACTATAATACAATCGCCAAGCGCTTCACCGAAACTAAAAAATCGGTAGCGCTGATTGAGTTCGATAACCGCGAGCAGTTCTCCAACGACAGCGAGGAAGATACCGTAGGCGTAGTGATGGAGCTTGAAAATAAGCTTCTGCACTTTGCTATCGAGAATAACGCGCTTTATAAGCGGCTCCCGTCGAATAAGTATATGATTATTTTCGACAAGGTTCACCTCGATAAGCTTATCGCCGACAAATTCCCCATACTTAAAGAGATAAGAAATATTAAGTATAATAACCGCGAGGCTACCGTTTCGGTAGGTATCGGAGTTGAGTGCGATACGCTCGTTGAAAGCGAGCAGACCGCCCGCAAGGCGCTTGATATGGCGCTCGGACGCGGCGGCGACCAGGTTGCCGTTATGCGCGACGGAAACTACGAGTTCTTCGGCGGAGTTTCAGCCGGTATAGAAAGAATGAGCAAGGTCCGTACCCGGGTTGTAGCAACCTCTATTTCGAGAGTTATTGCCGAATCCGACAGGGTTATTATAATGGGACACCGCTTCTCCGATTTAGACTGCGTAGGAGCCGCGGTAGGCTTGCAGCCGGTTATTGAAAAGGCGTTTAAAAAGCACTGCCGTATCGCGATTAACAAGGAAACCTCGATGGCGGGCAGCTTGATTGAGCTCGTCGAAAAAGAGAATAAGGATATGTTTATTAATGAGGAGGAAGCAATAAAGACTCTGACTCCGCGCTCTCTGCTCATTATTGTCGATACTCATATTCCGGATGTGGTCGAGTTCCCCGAGGTGCTTGAAAAATGCAAGCGCACCGTAGTTATTGACCACCACAGAAAGATGGTTAATTTTATTGACGACGCTATCGTGTTCTATCACGAGCCGACCTCGTCCTCCGCTTCGGAAATGGTAGCCGAGCTTATTACATATTTAGGCGAAAACTACTGCTCGAAGCTTCAGGCGGAGGCGCTGCTCTCGGGAATTATGCTCGACACAAAGAGCTTCGTTATACGCACGGGCGTGCGTACCTTTGAGGCTGCGGCGTTCTTAAGAAAGAAAGGCGCCGATACGGTCGACACAAAGAGCCTTTTCGCGAGTACGCTCGATACTCATAAGGAAAAATATAAAATCGTTGACAGCGCGGAAATCAGCAACGGCTGTGCTATCGCCGTTGCTGACAGCAAAAACGATAATATTCGTTTAATCTGCGCTCAGGCGGCGGATGAGCTGCTTTCGGTTGAGGGCGTTGACGCCGGCTTCGTTATGTTTAAAACGAAGGACGACGCCGTTAATATTTCCGCGAGAAGCTACGGTAAGCTGAACGTTCAGCTTATTATGGAGGCTCTGGGCGGAGGCGGTCACCAGAATATGGCGGCGGCTCAGCTCGGAAAAATCACGTTCAGAGAAGCTAAGGATACGCTGATTACTGCGATTGATAATGTTGTTAAGTAGATTATAGGATTCAGGATTCGGTTGCAGGGATTTCTTTCAGCCGATGCTGTTTCCGTTACATAAAGAAAGGATTACATAATATGAAGGTTATACTTTTACAGGACGTTAAACCGTTAGGAAAAAAGGGAGATTTAGTTAACGCTTCCGACGGCTACGCGAGGAATTTTCTTCTTCCTAGGAAGCTCGCGCGCGAGGCTAACGCTCAGGCTATGAATGAATATAAAAACGCCGAGGACAGCAAGAATTATAAGATTGCTACTCAGAAGGCTCAGGCTAATCACTTCAAGAGCCAACTTGAGGGAAAAACTCTCGTTATGAAGGCTAAGGGCAGCGGCGATAAGCTTTTCGGCAGCGTTACCGCAAAGGATATAGCTAACGAGATTAAGAATAAATATCAGATAAATGTTGATAAAAGAAAGGTTGTCCTTCCGCAGGATATTAAGTCCTTCGGTAAGTATACCGTTGAGATTAAGCTTTATACCGGATTTTCCGCTAAGGTTAAGGTCGAGGTAGTTGACGCAGACAACAAGTAAGCGGTAAGTGATAAGTGGTAAGTGGGAGATAGAAAAATGAGTCAGAGTAATAATGTGAAAACAGGATATGACGGGCTGAACCTGCCGTACAGCTCCGAAGCGGAGCAGGCGGTTTTAGGCGCGATTATACTTGATAACAACGTGCTTGACGAGGTTGTCGAGATACTCGGCGATTCAAAATTCTTCTATGTTGCGACTCACCGTGTTATTTATTCCGCTGTACTCGACCTCTATAATTCGAATACAAGCGTAGATTTCGTTACGCTTCTTGAGACTTTAAAGCGCGACAGACAGTTTGACGACGCTACGGGCAAAACCTACCTTATGGATTTGGCGCAGAACTGTCCGTCTATTTCGAACGCGGCTGAATACGCTAAGATTGTACGCGAGAAATACGACGTAAGAAGGCTTATCGGAGCTTCGCGCGATATTATCGACGAGGCTTCCGCCGGCGAGCTTGAGCCCGGAGTGCTTATTGATTCGGCGGAGCAGAAGATTTTTGATATCCGCCGCGACAATACTCAGGGACTTGAAATTCTTTCAAAGGTTATTTTAAGGGAATTTGACCGTCTTGACGCGCTTAACAGAAACGCCGACGATTTGCTTAAACCGATTCCCTCGGGTATAAGCGACCTCGATAACGTAATTACGGGACTTAACCGCTCCGACCTTATTCTGCTTGCGGCTCGTCCCGGTATGGGTAAAACCAGCTTTGCGCTTAATATCGCGAAGTATGCCGCCTCAACGGCTAAAAAGACGATTGCGTTTTTCTCGCTCGAGATGACTAAGGAGCAGCTCGCTTCACGACTTCTTTCCACCGAGGCTCTCGTTCAGGGTACGAAGCTGAGAACCGGAAAGCTTTCCGAGGAGGAATGGGTAAGAATCGTCTCCGCAGGAGACGTGCTCGCGGGATGTCAGTTTTATATGGACGATACCCCCGGTATCACAGTAGCCGAGATTAAGTCCAAGTTAAGAAGGCTTAAAAATATAGATTTGGTTGTTATAGATTACCTCCAGCTTATGACGAGCGGAAGACGAATTGATAACCGTGTGCAGGAGGTTTCCGAAATCACGCGAAATCTTAAAATCCTCGCTAAGGAAATGAACGTGCCGGTAATCTGTCTTTCTCAGCTTAACCGTGCTGCCGAGAACCGTCAGGACCACCGTCCTATGCTTTCGGATTTACGAGAGTCGGGTTCAATCGAGCAGGACGCGGATATTATTCTTTTCCTTTACCGCGACGATTATTACGCACGCGATGAGGGCGAGGAGGAAACTCCCGGCCCCGCGGCTGATAAAAACAGCGGCGAGTGTATTGTCGCTAAAAACCGTCACGGCGAGACTACTACCGTTAAGCTGCATTGGCAGGGCGAGTTTATGAGGTTTACCTCTGTGGAGCGTCACCGTGAGTAAGCTCGAGGCGGAGGTTTTAAGAGCCGTAAGGGAGTATAATATGCTCGAAAGCGGCGATACGGTAATTGTCGCTCTCTCCGGAGGAGCTGATTCGGTAGCTCTCTTTAATGCTCTTATTTCTATAAAAGAAATATATTCTCTGAATATCAAAGCGGCTCACGTCAATCATAATCTTCGCGGAGCCGAAGCCGAAAGAGACGAGAATTTTGTAAGAGATATTTGTAAGAAAAATAATATTGAGCTTTTTGTTAAAAGCGTTGATATAACTTTAATTGCGCTCAGTGAAAAGATTTCTACCGAGCTTGCCGGACGCAACGAGCGGTACAGGTTTTTTGATGAGCTCAGCGTTAGGTTCGGCGCTAAAATCGCTACGGCGCATACCGCGGAGGATAACGCCGAAACGGTTATCTTCAACCTGATAAGAGGCGCGGGGCTTAACGGCCTCGGCGGTATAAAGCCCGTCAGGGGAATGGTAATAAGACCGCTGATTTTCCTCAGCCGCAAGGATATTGAGGAATACTGCTGTGAAAAAGGGCTTGATTTCGTAACAGACAGCACCAACCTCACCGACGATTATACCCGCAATAAAATCCGCCACGCCATTATCCCCGTGATGAAGGAGCTTAACCCTTCGCTGATTGAAACTATAAGCGGAGAAACAAGGCTGATTAATAATGTTAATTCTTTTTTAGAATTAACAACAAATAAATATTTACGGCTAGCCGAAACCGAAAACGGCTACAGCTGTGAGATTCTTAAAACAATTCCCGAAGAAATCCGCTCTCAGGTGTTTTATGAATTACTGAAGCAAAACGGAGTTACCCCCGAAAAGAGGCATACTGAGCTTATCGGCTCGATACTCGACTCGGGCGCAGTGGATTTGAACGGCGCCTTCCGGGCAGTATGCAAGCAGGGGACGCTGAGGATAATCAAAACCGACGGGAAAAAAGATGAATTTTCCGAAAAAGAATTAAAACTCCCGATGGAGTTTGTGTTCAACGGCAAAAAATATTCCGTAGAAGAATTAAACGGTGATACAGGCGAGGCGATAAAGTATTTTATACTTGAAAAAGGCGCCGTGTTCAGAACCCGCAAGCCGGGTGACCGGTTCACGCTTCCGAGGCGTAAGGTTACTAAATCGCTTAAGAAGCTGTTTAACGAGATTAGAATTCCCGAGGAAAAACGGGATGAAATATTACTTCTCGCAGTCGGCAGCAGGGTGCTGTGGATTGAGGGAATAGGCGTTTCGGAAAACGCGCTTTCATACGAAAATAAAGGCTTTACTATAAAAATCGAAAGGGTGTAGATTATGCATAAGGATATAGACAAGATTCTCGTAAGCGAAGACGAGCTTCAGGAAATAGTTAAAAGACTCGCGAAACAGCTTGATGAGGATTATAAGGATAAGGACTGGCTTATGGTAGGCGTTCTTAAGGGCAGTATTCTCTTTATGTCTGACCTTATGAAGGCGATGGAAACCGATTTTAAGATTGATTTCGTTGTAGTTTCGTCCTATGCCGACGGCACCGAGAGCACCGGACGCGTTAACGTGCTTAAGGATATTTCCCAGTCTATCGAGGGCAGGGACCTGCTTATTGTCGAGGATATTATCGATTCGGGTAATACTTTGCACTTCCTTGTTAAGTATTTCTACGCAAAGGGCGCGGCTTCCGTTAAGATTGTCACCCTGTTCGATAAGCCCGACCGCAGAAGAGTCGACGTGCCCGTTGAATACGTGGGCAGCGTTATTCCCGACGCGTTTATCGTAGGCTACGGTCTTGATTATGCCGAGAAATATCGCACGCTTCCGTACGTCGGAATTTTAAAGCCCGAGGTTTATTCGTAATAAATTTTACATTAAATACAATACTATATTAAGGAGTGAATGAGTATTGGATAATAAGAAAAAGACGAGAAGTCTTATCTTCTATATCGGTATACCGATTGTGATAATTCTTCTCGTTACGCTGCTGTTTAATTCTCAGCAGAAAACCGAGACTGTAAAGACGTCTACGCTGGTTGGGTATTTCCAGAAGGGACAGGTTAAGGATTATCAGCTTAACTACGGTACGGGAGCTATAAGAATTAAGCTCAACGATAAGAAGAATACCGTTGTTAACGGCGTTATTGCCGACCCTGAGGAGTTTCGCGCCGATATAAGGCAGTACGCGTCTAAAAACAAGGGTATGACCTACGATTTAGTCCGTAAGTCCGATAATTCCTTCCTGATGAACATATTGCCGACGATTATACTCTTTATTCTTATTGTCGCTTTCTGGTTCTTTATTATGAGACGTATGGGCTCTGCCGGACTGGGCGGTAAGGAAATGAGCTTCGGAAAGGCTAAGATTAAGAACACAAACGACGAAAAGCGCAAGACTACCTTTGACGACGTAGCCGGAGCCGACGAGGAAAAGGAGGAGCTTGAGGAAATTGTAGAATTTCTTAAATCTCCCGAAAAATACAATACCCTCGGCGCGCGTATTCCTAAGGGCGTACTGCTCGTAGGACCTCCGGGTACCGGTAAAACCTTGCTTGCGAGAGCTGTCGCGGGCGAGGCGGGAGTGCCGTTCTTCTCGATTTCGGGTTCCGATTTCGTTGAGATGTTTGTCGGTGTCGGCGCTTCGCGTGTGCGTGATTTATTTGACCAGGCTAAGAAAAACTCACCCTGTATAGTATTTATAGACGAGATTGACGCCGTAGGACGTCAGAGAGGCGCAGGTCTCGGCGGCGGCCACGACGAGCGCGAGCAGACCTTAAACCAGCTGCTTGTTGAGATGGACGGCTTCGGAGCCAACGAGGGCGTTATTATGATTGCCGCCACCAACCGTCCCGATATTCTCGACCCCGCTTTAATGCGTCCGGGACGTTTCGACCGTCAGGTAATTGTAAGCTATCCCGATATTAACGGACGTGAGGCTATTTTAAAGGTTCACGCGAGGAAAAAACCCCTCGCTCCCGACGTAAAGCTCAGGACTATCGCGAAAACTACCGCGGGCTTTACCGGCGCCGACCTTGAAAACCTTCTTAACGAAGCTGCCTTACTCGCCGCGAGAGCGAATAAAAAGGCAATCACTATGAAGGAAATCGAGGAAGCTACGATTAAGGTTGTAGCCGGAGCCGAGAAAAAGAGCAAGGTTATGTCCGATAAGGAAAAACGTCTCACCGCGTATCACGAGGCAGGCCACGCTATTCTTTTCCACGTTTGCGAAACTCAGGATCCGGTTCACGAGATTTCGATTATTCCGCGCGGAATGGCGGGCGGATATACTATGCCGCTTCCCACCGAGGATAAGTCATATATGTCAAGAAACGAGATGTTTGAGGATATCGTAGTCGCTTTAGGCGGACGTGTTGCCGAAGCGCTTATACTTGACGATATCTCTACCGGAGCCTCGAACGATATTGAAAAGGCTACTAAAACCGCGCGCAATATGGTTACTAAATACGGTATGACCGATGAACTCGGTCCTATCGCTTACGGCCAGCAGAGCGGAGAGGTATTCCTCGGCAAGGATATGGGTCACGTTAAGGACTATTCCGAGGAAACCGCCGCGAAGATTGACGAGCTCGTGCTTAAAATCGTTAAGAAGGCTTACGATAAAGCCGAGAGCGTGCTTAAGGAGAATGAAGATAAGCTCCACGAAATCGCACGCTATCTTATAAAGAACGAAAAAATGCACAGCGAGGATTTCGAAAAGGTTATGAACGGTACGCTTGAGTGGGAAGAAGAGGACGAGGACACCGAAGACAGCGAATAATGAATAGTGAATAATGAATAATTTTGGTCGGGAAGATAGAATGGTTATAAAATCACCATCATCTCCCGACCGAATTAATAGTCAGCGGTAAGTGATAAGTTGTAAGCGGTTTTTTGATAGGTACGTCTGCGACAGACGAGGAGATATATAATGAAACAGATAATTGTAAAAGGCGCGCGCCAGCACAATTTAAAAAACATAAACGTCGGTATCCCGCGCGATAAGCTCGTTGTAATAACCGGACTTTCGGGTTCGGGAAAAAGCTCTCTCGCGTTTGATACAATCTACGCCGAGGGTCAGCGCCGCTATGTCGAGAGCCTAAGCTCCTACGCGAGAATGTTCCTCGGTCAGAGCAACAAGCCCGACGTTGACGATATCCAGGGCCTTTCTCCGGCTATTTCAATAGACCAGAAAACCACCTCTCATAATCCGCGTTCAACCGTCGGTACCGTTACCGAGATTTACGACTATCTGCGACTTCTTTACGCTCGTATCGGTATTCCGCATTGTCCCGTTTGCGGGCGCGAAATTACCCAGCAGTCGGTCGACCAGATTGTCGACAGCGTTTTATCGCTCAGCGAGGGCAGTAAAATCCAGATTATGGCTCCCGTGGTTAAGGGAAGAAAGGGTACCCAGCAGAAGGAGTTCGAAAAGGCACGCAAGGCAGGGTTTGTGAGAGTGCGCGCGGACGGCGAGATTTACGAGCTTTCCGAGGATATCGAGCTCGAAAAAAATAAAAAGCACAGTATTGATATAATCGTAGACCGCCTTGTGGTCAAGGACGGAATACGCTCGAGGCTTGCGGATTCTATTGAAACCGCCTCTAAGCTGACCGGAGGACTTATAACCGTTAACGTTATAGGTGGCGAGGATTTAACCTTCTCTCAGAATTACGCCTGCCCCGAGCACGGCGTGAGCGTAGACGAGCTCGCCCCGAGAATGTTCTCGTTCAATAACCCCTACGGAGCGTGCCCTAAATGTACCGGACTCGGAGTTTTTCTCAAGGTTGACCCGGCGCTCGTAATCCCCGACCCGAAGCTGAGTATAGCTCAGGGCGGACTTAAGGGCAGCGGCTGGGCTATGGAGGGGAATTCCATAGCCGGTATGTACTTTGAGGCGCTCGCGAAAAAGTATAAATTCAGGCTGACTACGCCTCTCGGCAAGCTGCCGGAAAAGGTAATTAAAATTCTGCTTTACGGCACAAACGGCGAAACCCTTAAGCTGCACCGCGTAATGCCCTTCGGCGACGAGAGGATTATGGAAAGACCGTTTGAGGGAATTGTAAACAACCTCGAGCGCCGCTTCAAGGAAACGAGCAGCGCGTGGATAAAGGATGAAATCCAGGGCTATATGTCGGAAATTCCGTGCGACGAGTGCGGCGGAAGAAGACTCTCAAAGGAGAGCCTCGGCGTAACGGTCGGCGGACTTAATATCGCCGAGTTCTGCGATATGCAGGTCGTTGAGGCGCTGGAGTTTATAAAGAATTCCGAGCTTTCCGAGCGCGAGCGTTTTATCGGAAAAGCAATCTTTAAGGAGATAAGAGAAAGGCTCAATTTCTTAAACAGCGTCGGGCTCGGCTATCTTACGCTTTCGCGCTCAAGCGGTACGCTTTCAGGCGGCGAGAGCCAGCGTATAAGGCTCGCTACTCAGATAGGTTCCTCACTTATGGGCGTTATGTATGTGCTTGACGAGCCGAGCATCGGACTTCATCAGCGCGATAACGAAAAGCTTCTGAATACGCTTAAAACGCTTCGCGACGTCGGCAACACCGTCATTGTCGTTGAGCACGACGAGGAAACTATGTACGCCGCCGACCATATTATAGATATCGGCCCCGGAGCCGGTATTCACGGCGGCGAGATTGTAGCCGAGGGTACGGTTGAAGATATCAAGGCGTGCGAAAAGTCGATAACCGGTCAGTATTTAAGCGGAAAGAGGAAAATCCCCGTCCCCGATAAAAGACGTAAGGGCAACGGCAATTTCCTTGAGGTTCGCGGCGCTGCTCAAAATAACTTAAAGGATATTAACGTTAAATTTCCGCTCGGAAAGTTTATTTGCGTAACGGGAGTTTCGGGCTCGGGCAAGAGCTCGCTCGTTAACGAGATACTGTATAAAAAGCTCGCCTGCGAGCTCAACGGCGCTAAAATCCGCGCGGGAAAGCATAAAGCCGTCAAGGGGCTCGAGCACCTTGATAAGGTTATCAACATCAACCAGAGCCCTATAGGGAGAACTCCGCGAAGCAATCCCGCCACTTATACGGGAGTGTTTACCGATATAAGAGCGCTGTTCGCAACTACCTCCGAAGCAAAAATGCGCGGATATACTCAGAGCCGTTTCTCCTTTAACGTAAAAGGCGGACGGTGCGAGGCGTGTCAGGGCGACGGTATTATTAAAATCGAAATGCATTTTCTGCCCGACGTTTACGTTCCCTGCGACGTATGCAAGGGGAAGAGGTATAACCACGAAACCCTTGAGGTTAAGTATAAGGGCAAGTCTATCCACGACGTTCTAGAAATGACGGTTGAGGAGGGGATGGAGTTCTTTAAGTCGATACCGAAAATCGAACGCAAGCTGAAAACGATGTACGAGGTAGGTCTCGGATATATCAAGATAGGCCAGCCGGCGACTACGCTGTCGGGCGGAGAGGCTCAGCGCGTAAAGCTCGCGACCGAGCTCGCTAAAAGAAGCACCGGGCGTACGGTATATATCCTCGACGAGCCGACTACCGGACTTCATACCGCCGACGTTCATAAGCTGATTGAGGTGCTTAACAAGCTCGTCGACAGCGGAAACACGGTTATCGTTATCGAGCATAATCTCGACCTTATAAAAATCGCAGATCATATAATCGACCTCGGTCCCGAGGGCGGTAATAACGGCGGCGGAATTGTCGCTCAGGGTACTCCCGAAAAGGTCGCGGCGTCAGAGGGCTCGTTTACGGGAGAATATCTGCGAAAGATTTTAGGCGGAAAATAAACGTCTTTACCGCCTGAAACGCCGATATTTATTTAATATTCCGCCGATTTCCCGATATTTTTATTATCAGACGGATAATATATAAAAACATTTAAAAATTTATAGGAAATATGTTGAAATTTTCAGAAGAATAGTTTATAATATCTTTTGTGCAAAAAACTAACAGTCTGTCAGCACGAAATAATACAATGTTCGTTATCCGGATACTTTATTATCGGGCGGCGGACGGAAAGGCTATGAAAACAATTATGAAAAAGTTTGCAAAAATTTCACTTGCGGTAGTAATGACCGCACTGATTATTGTTGTATCCTGTTTACCGGCTTTCGCGGCTAAGTCCAAGGCGGATGTAGTTTTAAACGGAAAAGCCGAGGCAAGCAAGGGCGACACAATCACCTACACCCTTAAGCTCAGCGATTGCGACGATAAGCTCGAAGGTATTCAGATGTATATCTTCTACAACAAGCAGTTCCTCGAGCTCGATACCGATTCAGTTAAGGTTCCCGAGTTAAAGGGTGCGGTTATCAACCCCAAGTTCGAGAAGGGCATCGCGTTTAACTGGACAAGCGTTACAGACCTCGTAAACTTCAAAAAGGCTAAGACTCTTATTACAATGGACTTTAAGGTTAAGAATCCCTGCCAGACAAGCGTTACTTACTTTATCGCAGATATGTACGGTGAGGATATGACTTACTTTAAGACATATAAGCTTACTCACGATATCTTAGTTAACGGTAAAGAGGCTGTTAAGGACGGAACTCCCATGCTCTGCCCGAACAACGAGTCGGTTAACCAGTATCAGGGTTCATTCGTAAACTATAAGGACGGTATGGGCGAGAAGAACGGTTCCGGTAAGGATCACGTTGCCGTTACAGGCGGAGCTACTTCTCCCGCGGCTGCTCAGGCTGCTACCGACGCCGCAACAGTTACTCAGGACGGCGGCAATATGACTACAGTCCTCGTTATTCTCGGAATCGTATTCGCTATTATCGCGATTATCGTTGTTGTTGTTCTTCGCCGTCATTTCAATAAGGACGCTGACGCAGAGGATAAGGAATAATCCTTTAAGTATATTGAAGCAATATAGCATGAGCCGGCTCGGATAACCCGAGCCGGTTTCTCTATAAAGCGGCAAATTTTGCAGTTGTCAAAAATCCACAATTTGATTATCTAATCTTTGTGCAAAATGACATTGCTTTTTAAGAAAAATATTATTGCGAAATTGTAACCAATAATGTATAATATGATTAATAGGACTATGTCTAAATATGTCTTAAATAAAAATTGAAGGAGATTTTTCACGATGAAAAGAATTTTTGCAATCGCATTAGCGGTAGTTATTGTTTTATCAATGGCTGTTGTAGCGGTTTCAGCTGCTGAAGTAAGCGAAGGCGCTGTAGGCGCTGACAGCAACAACTCAGCAGGCGCAGATACCTCAAGCTCAACCTCAGGTGCGGGCAATAAGGTTTACTTCGACGCCAGCGGCTGGAAGAACGTTTCAATCGTTTACTGTCATATCTGGAAAAGAGGCGGCGACGCTTTCTTCGGTTGGCAGGCTAAGAAGGAAAAGTGCACAAGCGAAGGC